>CAJOLM010000146.1 GCA_905235355.1 uncultured Elusimicrobiales bacterium | reverse complement strand
AGCCAATCAGCAGGCACGCTAAATATTTCCGTCACACTGTACACGTGTTGGGCACGCAACGGACCTGTGCCTTGTTTTTTAATCACGATTTGAACCACGTCCCCGTAGGAATTTTTTCCCAAGCGGAAACTGTCTAATTTGTTTAAAATAGCAACAATACGTTCTTTATCTGCCGCCGAAGAAAGATGTTCAATATCTGCTGCTAGTTTTTGTAATTCAACCCGCGTAAAATTATCCGCCGTATAATTGGCATTGTGTTTGAACCAATCATTCCACCACTCTGTTAAGATTGCTCTTTCGTCTTCCGTAACGGCTACTTCCGTGGCAGCAGGAGCAGCCTCATTCGTCTTTTCCAAAGCCACTATACTTTCCACTGCATTTTTCTCTGGATGATTAGCAAAATATTTCCGAAATACTTTTGCAGATTGCGCCGCTTCTTTTCTGATAATACGCGGGGACTGTTCCCGTTCTAACCGGTGTAAACGGATATCACGCCCAAAGAAGAACAAATAGGTAAGCATACCGACCGGCAGCAAGAAGGCAACCGCCGTATTGCTTATGTCTAATAAGTGACCAAAAACCATGTTAATCAAAAAACTGACCAACGCCGTGGCCGAAAGTAAGGCCGACACAGCATCCGACACATGGCGGGTTAGATGTGTTGTGTAGCCATTGATAATAGGCGAAATATTTGTTAACCCCAAAGCAGCCAAAACTACCCCTGCTACTTGTACCTGCCATACACCGCTTAACATGCCCACCAGAGATACTATTACGCTAGCGGTACTCACCTGCAACAAGGAGCCATTATTTAAACGGGAAAATTTCTTGTGTCCGATTTTAATATCATTTTTCATTAAATAAGTGCCTGCAAAACGGCCTAAAATGATAGGCACTGTAAAGGCAGCAAACGAATACATGAGCCAATTACTGTCGGTCGCGGCTCCGGTGGTATAATGTTCCCGGAACATATTATTAATATACAATCCCAAAATACCCATATTTGCCCCGTGGAAGGCGGTAGCTAATACACCGTGACGGATAATCCTGTTATAGAATTCCCTTCCGACCAATTCTTTGCCCATATTTTTAAAGGACAATTGTGCTTCTTTGGGCACAAATTCTTTTGCGCTCAAGGTTTGTTGGTGCATACCAAAGATATTATATGCCGCTGCTACCAGTATGGCTGCTCCCGCAGTGTAAATGGGGAAATAAATCGTCCAATCGCACACATTACCCAACCAGCCTGTCACCAGCATGGCTAGCGGCGGCACCACATAGTTAGACACATTGCCTACGGTTTGCTTAAATACACTTAAATAGCCCTGCCGGGCCAAATAATCTCCGCTCGGAGTAACGGCCATGACAGTCGGTTTCATGGATACGTCTAAGAAGGCGGCACCCGCTCCCATCACCACAAAGCTCGCTATCAACAGGGCTTTTTTGTTATCTATCATCGGGTCCCCTACGTGGTAGAACATGCCGCCCAGCATAGGCAAGGCAAAGGATAGAATAAATAATCCAAGCCCGATATTCATAGTAATCAGGCGGCCTCTTTTATCGTTTACACTACCGTCTTTATTATGCGATAAACGGTTTTGCAAAACACCCACCACCAGCGATAGTATCCCCATAGAAATGGAAGATAAACCGCCCATCATAAACATCTCAAAACTGCTTAGTTCAAATGTAGCTTTGGAAAATGCAGAAATAGTAGAGGATACGTTCCCCATACCCGCTAGCAGATAAATCCCAAACATCGGCCAAATGCGGTTATTAATGGTTAGAAAGCCCTCCAATACCTTACGTATACCAAAGGAAGAAGTTTTAACCGCGCCCCTGTTGCTTTTCGCTACCGGGATATCTGCGCGCACTAAAGTGACCTTGGGCTCACCGTTTTTGATCTTTCCGTGATCAACCACAAACAGCTCTGCCTTGTCGGACTTCGTGTCCCATTGTATATATGCTTCCTGCTCCAGTTTTAAAACGGGCGCGTCAGCTCCCAGATTCCAAGAGGTAATATAGTTATGTTGCGTATCATACACTTCTATCTGATTTGTCGGAGCGGACTGTTTTTTACTGGAGACATCTTCCCTATAGTGAGTAGTAGAAAGATACAACTCATTAATAATTTTCTTTTGAATGGACGGCGGCAAAGAGCTTTTGCGCAATTCTTTGGCGGCCTCTTGGCGCCACATCGTCATAAAACGCGGATCTTCGCAATGACGCATCGGCATCTGCGTATGCATCTGCAAACGCAGCTAAGGCTCTTTTACGGCTTCTGGTTAAAATTTGCTGTGTAATTTCGCTGGCATTAACGGATAGATCAGAATGAGAAACTTCTGTAGAAACTAATATATCTTTGCCAGCAGTTACAAGCAGTTGATCAAAAGCTTTTTGTACAGTGGTTTTTTCGGACGCACTTAATATATTATCTTGTGCTAATTTATCGGCAAACGCTTCTTTTAATAAACTTTGCTTTTGTGCAAGCGTTTGCTCAGAAGCAGGCAATATGTTAAACAC
Organism: uncultured Elusimicrobiales bacterium; assembly: GCA_905235355.1. Taxonomy (GTDB): domain Bacteria; phylum Elusimicrobiota; class Elusimicrobia; order Elusimicrobiales; family Elusimicrobiaceae; genus Avelusimicrobium. Next base: position 416 of record CAJOLM010000146.1, on the reverse strand, counting down.
AATTTCCGCTTCGTCAGCAGCTTGCTTAATAGCACGGCGTACAACAGAATTAAAATTCCCTCTATTGACCCAATCTGCGCCCAGGCCCGAGGCGGCCACCCCGCTCGTCATCGGCAGGCTATTTACCCACTCACGCAGCCCTTTATTATTTATCGTCCCATTGACGATTACTGCCGTCTTGGCGGCTTGTTGCGTGGCTTTTTCCACCGCTTGCGCTTCTTGTGCTGCAGCTTTCGCCGCCACGGCTTGTTCCTTCGCCGCTTCCAAATATCCTTTTACGCCGCCATAAGCACCAAAATCTATCTCCGGGTTCGCTGCTTCTATCGCTCTCAAATACTGGTCCTGCTGGAGCTGGTATGTACGCACCACTTCATTAATAATCTTTGGCGCATGGAACCCTTTATACATCGGCGCCG
>CAJOLM010000145.1 GCA_905235355.1 uncultured Elusimicrobiales bacterium | reverse complement strand
GACTCCATAATAATTAGTTATTTTAACATACTCTAAACAGATTAGGTAACGACGATCTCTGTTTGGTGATCCAGTCTCACATGTATCTGAACCCAAACAAAGGGCTTGACTTGTTTTTTTTTTTTGATACAATACGGGGGTATGGACCAAATAAAAATGTCATCCTGAGGGGTTGTTGCTCAGGATCTAAAAGGTTGTCATCCCCGAAATTTGTAATCGGGGATCTCGGCCTTAAAAAGTTGTTGAGGTCCCCGATACCAACCCTTGGGGACGACATAAATGATAGTAGTTGAGGTGCTGAGCAGCAACCCCTCAGCACGACACATTAGATAACAGGAGAAAATATGGAAAAACAAAATGAAAGTAAAAATAAGAACCATTCCCGAGTGTCTTTATCGGGAATCTTCAACGTATGTTGTGGCCGTGCCGTACAAAAACAACAAAGCGTGGAAGATCTTGGGTTACAAATTTCGGGGATGGCTCCTTTGTTTGATCACAGCAAGAGAGCGTTTACACTCATTGAATTATTAGTCGTCGTCCTTATTATTGGCATACTATCAGCAATCGCGCTGCCGCAATACCAAAAAGCAGTTAATAAGGCGCGCGCTGCAGAAGCATTTGTCATGTTAAAAGCTATTTCGCAGGCCCAAGAGGCGTATTATTTGGCAAATGGAAAATATACTGATGATTTTAGTGTGTTAGATATAGAAGTCCCAGTAGCAGCCATTACTTCTGACGGAGGGCCTTATCCGGAAAACAAATATGCCTATTTCTGCGTTGCTACGTCTAGTGGCACGGCCTATTGCACGGCCGCATCTGCTAATGCTGATATGCCCTATTTCCAAATACATGGACAAAAGGTAAAGGGTGGACAGAAACCTTTGTCCGGCAAGCATTTTTGTTTTGTGACATCAAACAAGAACGATAAAGCTAGAGCTATTTGTCAAAGTATGGGTTCATTAGATACTTCTCTGAATGATAGCTGGTTTGTCGGAAATTATTATCGCCTTAATTAAATCACAAAAATAAACCCCGCGTAAGGCGGGGCGTTTGAGGCAAGCGTATTACACGAAACGATTTATTTAAACTCGTTGTAGCTGACAATTTCTTCAAATGCCTTGCGCGGGTGCGCTTTAGCTTGCGCGGCCTCGGGCGCCGGGTATCCCACGGCAAACAAATGTTCAATTTTTTTACCCTTAGGCAGCTTGAAAAATTTTTCTGCTTTGTCTGAATTGAGCCAGCCAATCCAACAGGTGCCTAATCCCAAATCATGCGCGCGCAAAACAAAATGCTCGCCGGAAATACCTTGGTCCACCAGATAAAATTCCGTCCGGCGGAAAAAATTACCAATGCGGCTGGTGAAGTTTCCACGGTCTGACACTACCGCCACCAGCACCGGGGCTGCCGCGGCCCAATGTGTCATATTATACACCCCGCTAAAAGCTTCTTTGCAAAAAGCGTCTTTTACTTTCGGGTCGTCTATCACAATGTAATGCCACGGCTGCGAATTGCAGGCAGACGGTGCCAGGCGCGCAGCCTCCAAACAGGCATTAATCTACGGGCTTATCTTGAAATTTGCGTACGCTGTGGCGTTGTAAAATGACTTGTTCCAGTTCCATATACTCCTCCTGTGTCTTTTATAGTAGCAAAAATGCATTGTGCGTGAAAATGCAAAAATCAATTAGTGTGTCAAAAATAAATATAATCTATTTACATTTTAAAAATAATATTTTATAATCATTTGGTCAGAGTCATTTTTCGGGGGAAAATTGATGAGTGATGAGAAGAAAGGGGAGGCATCCGCGTGCGACCCCAAAACCGCCAGTACCTTAGCTGCATCTAGTTTGATGAAGTTTTTTAGAGGGAAAGAGTGGAAGATTATATCGTTTTTCCCTAACTGCCCGTGCGTGCGCACGCAAAACAAGATCAAGCCCTGCCGTAAAAAAGACAAGTCAGACCCTTCTATTTAATTACCGCATACAAAGCCCACGCCAGCAAATAGCGCACGCTTTTGCCCGCGGTTACCA
>CAJOLM010000144.1 GCA_905235355.1 uncultured Elusimicrobiales bacterium | reverse complement strand
GACCCCATAGAAGCTTAATTGACAAGCACGGATTGCCTATATCCCCTTGCCAATTTTTACACCAATCCAGTCTCATATGTATTGAACCCTAACAGCCCTCGTTTTTTGAAACGCCGCCGCCCGATTTGCTACACTAACTCTATGAGCCTATTTATCATGGTACTGATGTTGGTGCTAAATGGGATTATGGCCGCCTACGAAATGGCACTGGCCGCCACCTCCCGCACCAAGCTTTCCATTTTAGTCCAAGAAAAAATAAAAGGCGCCGAAAGTGCCCTTTATATGAAAGACCACATAGAGGGCAGTCTGGCGGTGGTGCAAATTGGCATGACGCTGTCGGCGGCTATTGCGGCGGCTGTCGGCGGGGCAGATGCTAATACCTGGTTTACCCCCTGGCTGCGTGACACCCTGCATATTCATCCGCATTTGGCGCATATATTATCCGTAGTATGCGTGGTGCTGCCGCTGAGTTTTATCACGATTGTTTTTGCCGAGCTGGCTCCAAAAAGCTTTGCGCTTAAAAATAAAGAAAGAGTGCTACTTCGCTGGTCGCCTGTTATGCGCCAACTGTACCGTCTATTGTATCCGCTGGTACGCGTTATGGAAAAAATTGTCGCTTTCCTCACGCGCAAAACCATGCGCAAAACTGCCGATCCGCAAGAAGCCCAAAAAAATGCACTCGCGGATTTGCGCGCCGCCGTGGCGCTGGCGTCCAACTCCCGCTTGTTCAGCCAGGCCGAGGAAAAAATCGTGCTTTCCAGCGCGCAATTTTGCGTGCGGAGCATTAAAGAAATTCAAGTGCCGCTGGAGCAAGTGTATATGCTCAAGGCTGCTGACACGATTGCCGATACATTTGTGAAAGCGCACCTGGATATGCACACCCGTTTCCCCGTGTATGAAAATGAAAACGACCCGCAAAGCATTATCGGCTATTTAAATTTTAAAGATTTATTTAATGCCACTAAAACGGTGGCTGCCGGCACACCGCCGACCACACGTTCCATTATCCGCCCGATTACGCGCTTGGATGAAGATACGCCCATTTCTACTGCCATGCAGCAACTGATGAAAACCAAGCAGCACATCTGCCTGGTGACAGATGATGACCAAATTACCGGTATTTTGACGCTAGAAGATATTTTTGAAGAGCTGGTGGGCGAAATTGAGGACGAGTACGATTTCTTCCCTGCCTATATACGTCCGTTTGGTGATAGTTTTATCGTCAGCGCTACCGCCAATATGCAAGATGTATTTGATCAAATGAATTTGCCTATCCCCGCTCAGTTACCGTCGGTGCAAAATGCCCAACAATGGGCGCAAGAGCATTTGGGGCACCCCATGACCACCCGCGAAACTGTGACGGCTGACGGGCTGCACATGGCTGCACGCAAATTCCGCCGCCACAAACTCATGGAAGTATTAGTCACTAAAATGTAAGGTTCATACGGCTGCCTGTTCCCGTCGCACCGAGTGCTTTGCAAATTCTCGTAGCGGATTTGGCTTCCTTGGAATCTGCCGCATAAACATCCCTGTCATATCCGCAAACGACAGAGTCCGGAGTCATACGACATCCAGCTTGATGTGAGAAACGGAAAAAAAGAAGCCAATGTTTCCTTTTGTGCGCGGCATAGGAAGAGCAATTAGGCCCACCATTAATGTGGTAGTCCCAATCTCCGCTTTGCGGAATAGTAACTGCTAGCGCAGCCTCCTCTCCGCTAACGGCATAGCGTCCGTTCTCTAAATAAAAAACTTCTTGTGCATTTTTAATGCTGCGCAGCACAGTCAACGCCTCTGTTGCGCGCGCCTTATCCACCGCCAAGGTATATTGCAGCAGCGCGACGGCTGCCAAAATGCCAATAATAAGCACAACGACGAGTAATTCAATGAGCGTAAAGGCGCGCCTGCTGTTATCAAACAAAGGAACCATTCCCGATAAAGACACTCGGGAATGGTTCTTATTTATATTTTCATTTTGTTTTTTCATATTTTCTCCTGTTATTTAATGTGTCGTGCTGAGGGGTTTCTGTTCAGCA
>CAJOLM010000143.1 GCA_905235355.1 uncultured Elusimicrobiales bacterium | reverse complement strand
CCGATTACAAATTTCGGGGATGGCTCCTTTGTTTGATAACAGCGTGAGAGCATTTACGCTAATAGAATTACTTGTCGTGGTACTTATTATCGGCATACTGGCAGCCATTGCCCTACCGCAATACCAAAAGGCCGTATGGAAAAGCAGATTTGCCACACTGAAAGCTGCCGCCACCGCTCTAACTACTGCCCAACAGGTTTACTTTTTGGAAAATGGCCGGTATGCCTGCAATTTTGATGATTTGTCCTTAGAAATCCCTTCTCAAGCAAATTGCTATATTGTCAATGGCATGTGCGGTAATTGGGGCTGTTCTCTAAAGAAAAATAATGCGAGGCAAATTACCTATTATGTTGAATTAATGAAGAAATATTGTGTGGTGTGGGATGGAGCAGATGCCCTTCTGCATGATGTGTGTAAATCAGATACCGGAAAGACTAGTGGCAGGCATAATGACGAGGGATATTATACCCAATATTCCTATTAATTGGATTATTTTTTGCGGATTTGTTGCTCGCGCGCTTGTTTTATTTTTTCCAAAAAGGCAGCTTGCACGTTCATCCGTTGCGTGAGAGGAGCGGTCTTGTGATGACAAATGGCAATAGCCACGGCATCAGCCACGTCGTCCGGCTCGGGCTTTTTGTCCAAACGAAGGGTCAGCTGCACCATACGCTGTACCTGTTTTTTGTCAGCTGTTCCCGTGCCACACAAGATCATTTTCACACGTTTAGGGGGATAAAAAGAAATTTGCTTGCCCGCCTGCTGGCAGGCTAAAATAATCACGCCGCGCGTCATAACCGTGTTAGCCATGGTGACGGCGCGTTTTAAGAAAAAGTTTTGCTCCATAGCCACTTGGTCCGGGGTGTACTGCTGCAAAAGCTGCTGAAGTTCCTTATATATATAATCCAAACGCTGCGGTAAATCTTGCCCGGCAGCCGTATGAATTAAACCGCACGCTACCAGCGTCAGTCCGCCGCGTGCATCCCGGCGAACAACGCCCCAGCCGGTGCGATCTAATCCCGGGTCAATACCTAATACAATAGAGGAGTTTGTAGCCATAGCGTTTTTAAAAAACCGCCCGGGCCAAAAAGACGCGGGCGGTGCAGTATCAGTAAAACCTATTTGTCTAATTTTGCCATAATATCGTCGGGGATATTATAGTTGGAATAGACGTTTTTGGTGTCGTCATGATCGTCTAATTCTTCCATCATGTTCAGCAAAGATTCGGCCACGTGCTCGTCGGTGATGTTCACTTCGGTATCGGGCAGCATGGTCAGCTCGGCTGATTCCGGCTTGATGCCTTTATCTTCAATAGCTTTTTTGACAGCGTCAAAGGTGGCATCCGGCGCGGTGATAACCTCGTACGCGTCGCCTTCCGTGCGCACATCTTCGGCACCGGCTTCCAGCGCGAGGTTCATCAAATCGTCTTCGCCAATGGCATCTTTTGCAATGACAATGACGCCTTTGCTCTTAAACATGTAGGATACACAGCCCGACGTGCCGATAGAGCCGCCGCGGCTGGTGAAAATTTTGCGAATTTCCGCAAACGTGCGGTTTTTGTTGTCTGTGGTGCATTCCACGATAACGGCTGTAGAACCCGGGCCGTAGCCTTCGTAGGTAATTTCTTCATACGAAACGCCCGGCAACTGACCGGTACCTTTCATAATGGCGCGTTTCATATTTTCCATCGGCATGTTGGCGGCACGCGCATCATCCATCGCTTTGCGCAAGCGCGGGTTTTGGTCGGGGTTGCCGCCGCTCATTTTAGCGGCAATCGTGATTTCTCTTAAAATTTTGGTAAATACTTTACCTTTTTTAGCATCAACGAGGGCTTTTTTGTGTTTAATACCAGCCCAGTGTGAATGTCCACCCATGGTTTTGCTCCTTACTGCAAGATTTACTTTATTCTAGCAAATTTTATAGTACAAAATATATTATTTCAAGGGACTGTTAGGGTTCAATACATATGAGACTGGATTGGTGTAAAAATTGGCAAGGGGATATAGGCAATCCGTGCTTGTCAATTAAGCTTCTATGGGGTCTGTA
>CAJOLM010000142.1 GCA_905235355.1 uncultured Elusimicrobiales bacterium | reverse complement strand
ATTTGCCAGCGTGACCGGATTGCAGGAAATGTATAAAATTTTACGCACGCCGCTTTCGGCTACTGCTTTGGCGGCTTTGGGATGCATACCGCTGCGCGGCGGATCTACAATAATCAGCGCGTCCTTTTTTTCAAGTGGCTGCTGTTTCACAAAATCTTCCACCTTGGCGCAGAAAAATTGCACGTTTTTTACCCCGTTTAATTTAGCATTATCAATGCCGTTGTACACTGCGGGTGCCACGCTTTCCACGCAAATACTTTTTTCGCACAGATCCGCACAGGAAAGTGAAAAACTGCCCGCACCGCCGTACAAATCATAAATCAGTTTCGGCGCGATTTCTTTAACCAGCCCGCGCACACGGGAGTACATTTTTTGCGCGGTTAGCGTATTGGTCTGAAAAAAGGCTTGCGGCGAAAGGGTAAAAATTACTTCGCGCTCTTTTTTGCCGTCGGGCGAAGATAAAATAATTTTCTCGCAAATGTGGTCTTGGCCTTTGAGTACGCGCAGCATTTCCGGCGCGGCCGTATCAGCAAGCGACGTATTAACCGCCAGCATAATATTGGCATTAGGCCACACACTTTCTACCGCACTTACAAAGCTTTTTTCCGGCACGTCGTCTGTCACGAATAGCACAACCAGCTGCTCGCCCGTATTTTTGCCGACGCGCAACATCAGGTGGCGCAAAATGCCCGTGTGCTTGCGGTGGTCATAATACTCCAAATTTTCCGCTTTCGCCCACGCGCGCACGGCCCGCACAAGCGGTATCATTTGCTCGTCAAAAGTATAACACTCGTCAATATCTACGGCGCGGTCCCAGCGGCCTTTTAATTTAAAACCAAAGCATTGTTCAAATTCAAGCGGCATGGTTTTATCGCGCTTGACTTTCTTGTCAAACGGCTCTTTCCACACGGGCTGGCGGCAAAACCCCAGCTCTACTTTATTGCGGAAAAATTGCGGCGTGTCGGTGGCGGTGGACGGGATATCCCCGCTCCAAAAATCTTTCAGCAGCTCTTGCACGCGCGCGGTTTTGCGTGCCACTTGCTGTGCATAGGGCACATCTAGCATAGCGCAACCGCCGCATTGTTTGAAATGTTTACAAGTAATTTCAGGCATTGATTTTAAACAGGCAAATGTCGCCGTCTTTTACGATATATTCTTTGCCTTCGGAGCGGATAAGACCATGCTCGCGCAGGGCTTTTTCGTCGCCGTATTTGATTAAATCATCATAAGTGTAAACGTCGGCGCGGATAAAACCTTTTTCAAAATCGCTGTGGATTTTGCCCGCCGCTTGCGGTGCGGTGCAGCCAACGGGAATCAGCCAGCTGCGCACTTCCACTTCCGGCCCGGCCGTGAAATAGGTGCATAAATTTAGCAGCTTCATGCCTTCGCGCACCACCTTTTCTAACCCGGTGTAATCGTTTCCAGTCTCTGCCAGAAAAGCCTTCTTTTCTTCTTCGGAAAATTCAGCGATATCGGCTTCAAATTTAACGGAAAGCTCCACAAATCCCGCGCCTGTTTTGGCGGCATACTGGGCCACTTTTTCGGCGTTTTCGGCGTTGCGTTTTTCACTGTTATTGCCTACGTACAAAACGGGTTTGGCGGTTAAAAATTGATACTCCTTCAGCTCTTCCGGCTCTAGCCCCACCGACGATACCGGCTGCCCGTTCTCTAAAGCAGCTTTTACTTCCTTCATACGCTCAAAAGCAGCCACGGCCTCTTTTTTGCCCGATTTGGCATTAGAACCCAAGCGGTCGCAAATTTTCGTCGCACTTTCTAAATCAGCCAGCATCAGTTCGGTGTTAATTACCTCAATATCGCGCAAGGGGTCTACACTGTTCATTACGTGCGTAACATTGTCGTCCTCAAACAAACGTACGACGTGGATAATGGCGTCCACCTCGCGGATATTGGCTAAAAATTTATTACCCAGGCCTTCGCCTTGGCTTGCGCCCTTGACGATACCGGCAATATCTACAAATTTGATGAACGCAGCCGTTTTCTTGGGCGGTTTAAACATATCAAATAACTTGTCCAAGCGTTTATCAGGGATGGGCACAATGCCGACATTGGGCTCAATGGT
>CAJOLM010000141.1 GCA_905235355.1 uncultured Elusimicrobiales bacterium | reverse complement strand
CGTGTGGCAGGCCGTTAAGAAGGATTTTACTCTAGGCTAGTAGGCAAGGGTTTTACCCGTATTGTGAAAAACCCCCCGCTTTGCGGGGGGATGTTTATTTTTCTACGTATAGCAGCATCAGACCGCTGGTAAATGCGATTTCACACGTTTTGGCAGCGGCTTCATTGGATAAAGTGCGGCCCGTGTGGGAAGTGTCCCAATCTTCGTTGCTGACGCGGTATTTAAGACCCTTGAGCGTGACATTTTTGCACGAGGTAAGCGGCAGCAAACTCACGCGTGCACCTTTACGCGCGGCAAATTTCAGCCCTTGCGTCAGCACCCATAATTGCCATTTATCGCCGATAAATTGCACGCGGATTTTGCGGGCATACGGACGAACGGAGAGCACATTTCCAAGCGTAAAATCTAATCTGCCGCCGGTCGCTCCGGCAATGACGCAGTCTGTAAATCCTTGCGCGGTCAGCCAATCCAGTGCTTTTTCCAAATCGGTATTATCTTGGCGTTCCACGTGAATAAAAGGAACGTCTTGTAAGGCGCGGCGCGTGCGGGGGGAAATAGAATCCAAATCGCCAATCACGGCACTAGGCAGCACTCCGGCCGCCAGTGCGCTGTCTGCGCCGCCGTCGGCAGCCAGCACAAAATCTGCCTGGGCGGCGTATTTTTTGAGCCACTTGCCGGGCTTTTGTCCATTACAAATCAGTAGCGCTTTTGACATAACTCATATTTCCTTTTTTACGCATGAGAAATAAAATCAGTAGACCGGTGATAACCCCAATGTAAAAGCCGTCAATTTCCGCCCAGAAACCTTGCAAGGGAAGCAGTTTCCATATCGTCATCACTGCGGCGCTGGTGAGCGCGCTGGCTACAAATAAATTGTCACTAATGCGTTTGGGATAAATATATCCCATGAGCATAGGAGCTAGTAAACAAGCGGAAAAATAAGACCCAAGCGTCAGCCAAATGGCCTTAAAACTTCCGTGAAAAAATTGCGCCATACACGCCGACACCAGCCCAATTACAAAAAGCGAAATGCGGTTAGACACAATGATGTTTTGAAAGCGCGTGCGCAACAGGTCAAAGCTTAATGTATTAGACGCAATAAACAGAAAAGAATTAAGCGTGGACAAAATAATGGCTAAAATCCCCGCGATAAAAAAGCCTTTCAGCCCGATGGGGAGCAATTGTACCGCATAAAAGAAATACGCTTCTGCGGGTTGCGCGTGCGGCAAAAGGGCACGTGCATATAAAGCACCTGCCGTCGTGCATAAATCAAAGCAAAACCAAATCACGGTGGAAATCAAAATGCCTTTTTTCACCACCCGCGGACTTTTGGCCGCAAAGCAGCGTTGGTAAAAACTGGGATCAATGAGAGTAGCCAGCGCAATAAATCCCCAAATCAATGTATTGAGTATGCCTGTGCCGCCGGTTATGCTGAAGTGGGACGCGGGTAAATTGGCTTTTAAAAAGTGTAGACCGCCAAAATCCGCCACGGAAAACAGCACGACCAACAGTACCGCCGAGCACATCACAAAAAATTGTACCAGGTCCGAAAACACCACCGCTTTAAATCCGCCCCAAGCCGTATAAAGGCAGGTAAATATCACGCCGATAATCATGCCTTGCCACACGCTCATGCCAAAAATCATATTCAGAAACAGACCCAGACTAAGCACATATACTACGGGCATCATATACAGTAGTGTAAATACCGCAGCCACTTTGGCGGACTTCGGCCCGAACATACTGCCTGCTAAATCGGGCAGGGTGACGGAATTATATTTTGCAATTTTATCTACGATAAACAGCGCAAAAATAATATACACAATGTACCAGAACACACCCTGGGTTACAAAATTATAGATACCATAATTAAACGTGATTTCATTAACGCCGAAAATACCGCCATACCACGTGGCTACCAGTGTTGCCACAAAAAGCGGCAGCGTCAGTTGGCGGCCCATGAGCAAATAGTCCAGCGCGGTATTTTTGGAGCGTTTTTGGCGGTAATTACCATAAAAAGCCGCCGCCAGCGTAATCAGCAGCACCAAGCCGAACACCAGCCAGTCTGTGACGGATAGATAGGTGATAATGGTCAGTTTAGATAGCATATATAAAGCCTGCTGCGGTACTTGTATTTTACTAAATAAAAAGGGAAGCCGCCGTTTGTACGCTTCCCTTTTTTATGAGTACCTTACAGGACACCCCAGGCGGAAGCTCGGGGAGTTTCACGTTGGTAATACGGTCCTAGAAATGATTTAACATTATTTTTGGAGACAGGTATGATAAAAAAGTATGTCGTAAATGTGGTAGTTTAGAAGTTATTAAATG
>CAJOLM010000140.1 GCA_905235355.1 uncultured Elusimicrobiales bacterium | reverse complement strand
CACACAACTTTATCAAGACCTTGGAAAAGCAGCCGGGGTCAGTGATGACCTTGCTTACCTTTTGTCAACCGATGAAAAACAAGCTTTTGAATTGTTGAGCCAGCAATTAAAAGAAGGCAAATTCTATGAAGCTACTCGCACCAATAATATAATGTGGCAAAAGGGCGGCTGGGAAAAGCTTATAGCAAACAACGATTTTGAAGTCAATCTCCCGGTATATATAGATGAATTCTTAAATGTTTCCGTTCCCAAACACATTGCTCTGGGAGAAGCCCCTGCTAGAGAGTTTTATGTGGGGACTTTGGATGATGAGATGATTTCCTTTGCTATTGCCGGAGACAAAGCTTCTTTGGAATATAACAGTATGCGCGATATTTTAGATGTCATTGAAAAAGATCACCGCAAATTATCTTCTAAAAATATTCGCTCCAGGCTGCAACCCCTATATGAAACTTCTTATTGGGGAGAAGTGCGCGTTTTTGATGCCTCTGCGGAAGAATTTTTTACCCAGTTAGCTAAAGATTATCCTAAATTAGCCAAAGATCAAAGTTTACTGGTGCGTTACTTGGGAAAAATTGAAAACGTCCCGACTTTTTCCAGGGAAGTCAAAAACGCATTGCAAGCCAACTTACTGGCGCGCAGCAATCAGCTGACGTTTCACATTACCCCCTTGATGATTATAGAGGAAGACCAAACCAAGCTTTTGGAACTGATCACCATGGAAAGCAAAATTGCAGACAGATATTCTGCTGTGCCAATAATAAAAGAGTCCTTCCGAAAGTTTCTGCCTATGGCTGGCTTGCTTATGTTTACAGCCGTACTTATTAACACAACAACAGATCATCATACCAATGCAGAAGACCTAAAAATGCTGCAACGTTTACAACAAAACTTTGATTTATTTACGGAAGCCACCCCGGAAGATTTGAAAAAAATTGAGCGGCATCCGACGGCTGCTGCCTATTGCCGCACGCAAGCAGGTGCTTTGCATCAAATGGTTACCATGCCTAAACAGGAACTGGATTTTGTTGCCGGATGGACCGCACAACTGCTCTCCGGACAACAACTCCAAGCGCCCCACCGGCCACAGCGCGCCCGCGCTACCTTGCTTAATTCACGCGTCAGAGCTCATTGAGAATTTATCTGGCAAATCAAACTCCCCGCTTAAAACGCGGGGAGTTTATGCTAAAAGCAAGTAATAAGCCGCTTATTGCAAGGCTTCTGCTTGCGGTTTATATAAGATATCATAATAACTTTTTGTATCTTGCGGTTCTTGAGGCGTCGCATAGTCCGTATAAGAAGTGGGTGGATGCACAGTAGAAATGCCGGGCACGCGCCGAATGAGATTGTTGCCGGAGTCGGTCACATACAACAAATCCCGCGGCGTAATGACTATTCCGCTCGGATAAGCCAGTTTGGCTTCCCAAGCGTTAATATCTTCGCCATTATACCCCGGCGCCCATTGCCCACCACGGTTTCAATACGGGTTTGTCTGTTTTCAAAATCAATACTAATTCGGCGGATACGTTGATTGTCTGTATCAGCCACATAAATATTTCCCTTACTGTCTATCGTTAGCCCCGTTGGATGATTAAAACGAGCATCGGTACTTCTGCCGGAATCATCCCCCCTGTAACCGCGGTGTCCATCCCCCGCTATGGTAAAAATACGTTGGCTGCGGCGTTCTACCACGCGAATTTTATTATTTGCAGTGTCCGCAATAAACAAGTTTCCCTGTTTATCAAATACAATGTCGGTGGGATAGTATAAGCGCGCTTTAATAGCTGGGCCAGAATCGCCGGAATCCCCTGGCTCTCCGTTTCCTGCTACGGTGAGCAGTTTGCCGGTGTTGTGGTCAATTTTGCGGATACGGTGATTGTCCGTGTCAGAAATATACAATTCTCCGTCCGGACTAATAGCCACTGCAGACGGTTCATTTAAACTGGTGGCAACCGCTTGAGCTCCTTCCCCTTCATAACCGCGCCGTCCGTTTCCCGCTACAGTATAAATATAACCGCGCGGAATATGAAAGGAAGATACTTCCTCTGCCGACATATCATCCGGCGTTGCAATTTTAGAAAACGCCCAACGTTTCATAGGATCGTTATTGGGCAAAATCATATCCGGATAATTTTTAAGGGTAATGAGCCGAACGCGGTTATGGGCGGTATCGGCCACAAACAGAAAACCATGTTTTTCATCTATAGCCAAACCGGAAGGCCCTTTTAAAGAGCTCATATCCGCATTGCCACCATCACTAAAAAAATCAGTCCGTCCGTTACCGGCAATAGTTTCAATATACCCGGTACGCGCGTCTATGCGTCGGATGCGGTGATTATTGGTATCGGAAATATAAATATTATGGAAGCGGTCCACCGCTATGCCGGAGGGATTAGCCAGCCGTGCATGCAGGGCATCTTCTTTATCCCCGGCAAAAGCACGCTTGCCCGGTTGTCCGGCAATATTTTTAATAATCCCTTGGCTTAAAGACGGCACCTGTTGCGCCTGGATGAGAGTTACAAAAACACTCATGATAAATAATGTAAGCAATTTTTTCATCTTGTCTCCTTTATAACATCTTAACAAAAAAATTTCTTATCGCCAAATATATCTTTAATTTGTTACAATTAAAATAGGTACATTTCCAATTTATATTATTCGCGCAGCGTGCGCGCGTACCTAACACAGAGGAACAAATGATTATACTTTTCTTAAATTGTGGCAGCTCATCTATTAAGTACAGCGTCTATGACTGGGATAAAAAACGCAGTTTAGCCGCCGGCGGTGTGGAACGCATTGGTATTGCAGGCTCTTTAATCACTCACGAACGCCCGGGCTTTCCCGCTTATGAATTACAGCAAGATTGCAAAGACCATAAAGACGCCATCAATTTAGTCATTAATACCTTGACCAGCAAAGAGCAAGGCGTTATTGAAAACGTGAATATGATTGCTGCCGTCGGGCACCGCATCGTGCATGGTGGTAAATTTACCAAATCCGTCGTCGCTACCAAAGAAGTAGTGGACGAACTGCGCAATATTTCCGATTTAGCCCCCTTGCATAACCCGGCCCACATTATGGGTATTGAAGCGGCGCAATCTATTTTGCCCAACGTGATGCACGTGTGCGTTATGGATACCGCTTTTCACCAGACCATGCCGGCGTTCTCCTATATGTATGCCTTGCCGCGTGAATGGTACACCGATTATCACATGCGCCGCTTTGGTGCACATGGCACATCCGTTTTGTATTGTTCCCGCCGCGCCGCCGTTCTACTTGGCAAAGATGTCAATGATGTAAATACTATTGTGTGCCACATTGGCAACGGTGCCAGCTGCACTGCCGTCAAAAACGGCTTATGCTATGACACCAGTATGGGCCTTACCCCGCTGGAAGGACTCGTGATGGGCACGCGCTCGGGCGATATTGACCCCTCTATTTGTTTCCACATGATGAAGAAGCTCAATATGGCTCCTGACGAAATGTACCGCATTTTAAACCGCGAAAGCGGCGTAAAAGCCATTACGGGCGGACGCTTTGCAGACCGCCGCGACATTGTGCAAAACGCTCAAAAAGGCGACGAGCTGTGCAAACTGGCTATCGCTATGGAAAGCTACCGCATTAAAAAATATATTGGCTCTTATATGGCCGCTTTAGGACGGGTAGATGCCATTGTGTTTACCGCAGGCGTGGGCGAGAGAAGCCCGGCAAAAGCGTGGAAGGGCTGGAAAATTACGGCATTGTGTTAGACCAGCAGAAAAACCGCGACGCCGTGACCAAAAATGCCGAAAGCTGCATTTCGGCACCGGAATCCAAGGTCAAGATTTTTGTTGTACCGACTGACGAAGAAATCGTCGGCGTGCAGGACATTGTAGCCTTGCAGGCAGGCACGTATGAGGAGTATGCGAAATTCCATTATATCTTCCAGGATAAAGAATATCGCAATTCCCTACGTGATGAGGCATTTGCAGAAGAAATAAAAAAGAAACCTTTCCTGTTAAATGCTGCTGTTAATTTGCCGGAAGATATGTTGAAGAAT
>CAJOLM010000139.1 GCA_905235355.1 uncultured Elusimicrobiales bacterium | reverse complement strand
CTTTATAAAAAATAACAATATGAATCAACGCAAAGCGGGAGTGGTTTTATCGTATGTAGCCATGGGAGCCGGCAGCCTTATTCAGCTGGTGTATGTACCCATGCTGCTCTATTATCTTACCAAAGACCAATATGGTATCTACCAACTGATGGGGTCTTTAATTGCCTATTTGGCTATTATGGACTTTGGCCTTGCTAACACCACCACCCGCTATTTATCTCAGGCATACGCCACGCAAGATAAACGTGGTGCTCAAGCCATTATCAACACTTCTTATTCGTTATATCTAATAATTGCAGCTTTCCTGATTATTTTGGGGAGCATTTTTTACTTTTTCATCACGCCTATTTATGGAAAAACGCTATCTGCGGCCGATTTAGTTACAGCAAAATATATTTTCCTAATTATGTTGTTAAATATTGCTGTCTCTATTCCGTCACATATATTTACGGCTAGTATCAATGCGCACGAACGATTTGTTTTTTTAAGAGGGCTCAATTTAGTCAAAGTCTTACTACAACCGCTTTTAGTGTGGGGAATTTTGGCTTGGAAGGCGTCCGTATTAAACCTAGTGCTCGTGCAAACGGGGTTCAATTTCTTTATGATAGGGGTCAATTATCTCTATTGCAAACAAGCGCTACATCTTTCATTTTTCCTTAATTTTAATGATAAACCTTTAATGAAGGAGTTAACGGGATTTTCGTTTTTTGTATTCTTACATGCTATTATGGATCAAATATATTGGCGGCTAGGACAATTGGTGTTAGGGGCTATATCCGGAGCGTCTGCTGTTGCCAACTACGCGGTGGCTTTACAAGTCACAACTTTTGTCATATTTCTGCCGGCTACCATGAGTGGGGTATTTTTACCCAAACTATCTTCTATCGTGGCGAAGAATCAAAGCATGCAAGAAATTAATGCTATTTTCTGCAAAATGGGACGTTTGCAATTTATGTTTATGATACTGCTTGTTGTGGGATTTGCATTTTTAGGAAAAACATTTATTATGCTGTGGGTAGGCTCCGGCTATACTGTGTGTTATTATGTTGCATTATTGTTAATGGGGGCTTATGTATTAGACGTATGCCAAAATGTCGGTATCCCTATTTTACAGGCACTTAAAAAGCACGCTTTTCGGGCATATATATATATTTCTATGGCGGCTTTAAACATTATATTATGCATCCCACTAGCTAAACGTTACGGCGAAATAGGTTGTGCAGCTGCTACAGCCATTTGTTTGGTGTTAGGCTCAGGGTTGGCTATCAACTGGTATTACGCTCGCATAGGACTCGATTTGAAGCGGTTCTTTAGTAATTTAGGTCGCATTGTGTGCGGAATTTTACCAGCTATTGTTGTGATAAAAGGATTATTTTTGCTATTCCCTCTGCAGAACACATGGATCAGCTTGCTATGGCATGGGACGGCTCTTACCGGGATTTACGCTATCTGTATGTGGTGTTGGATTTTTAATAGCTATGAAAAACAGCTTGTCTTGGAGCCTTTGCAAAAGTTAAAAGACTATACAATAGTCTATCGGAAAAAAGCGTAAAAGCTATGCTTATTGCGTGTTGTACTTGCATTATGCGGAAAATAATTGGTAGGATAAAAATTGCTTTACACGGGTAAGCCCGCGTGTGTGTGGTAACTGGCGCGGGCCAGCTGTGCAAAAAACAGGATATTCCTTCGGGGTATCCTGTTTTTTGGCGGATAATAAGCGTACAAATATCAGCGTAGTCGTAGCGATATAACCGCGTATTGCTAGTTTTTCGTCGGGCGGCGAGTCCTAAGTACCCACACGCTGTAAGGGGGGATAGCGGCAGCCTTTTTGCCGCCGGATAAAAGCTTGTACTCTTTGCCCAATAGCACCTCCGGCACCGGGACGGCCTGAGCCGAGCGGTTGAGCAAAATCGTATAGAGATATTTTCCGTACGCGCGCGTTTGCGCCAGCAGCGGAGCAGACAGCGTGACGGGATTTTCCGTTATTTGCCCTTGCTCCAGTACCGGGCGAAGTTTAGCCAGCTCTTTAGATACCGCGGCCACACGCGCCCACCACTTGGGTTGCGCCTTGGGCAGCGGCACTTTGTTAGAAGTGAAAATAAAATAAAACAGCCCGCTGGCTCCATTAACAATCCCGTCGTATGACATAAAGCGTATTTCTTCCTGCGTGGGAAAGCGCCCCAGGCGTTGCTCGTCCGAGCGGTACTGTTTAAACTCCTTCCAATCAAAAATTTGTACCACGCCCCATAGCGGGCGGTCCGCCACGCCCATTGCGCGTTGGCCTTCTTTGGCATAGCGTACCTGATCGCCAAAAGAGGTCAGCTCCAAATGCGGTACCGGGTACCAATCCATCATCAAATTATC
>CAJOLM010000138.1 GCA_905235355.1 uncultured Elusimicrobiales bacterium | reverse complement strand
TTAATCATGCGCAAAATATGTGTTTTGCCATCTCCTGTTTGATACGGCTCCTCATCAATAAACAAGGGTTTTCCACTTTCTAACACTTGGCTTTCGCGGCTTAAATATTGGTGCACCTGTTCTGTTGTTTCGTGAGAGGAAAAACCCCGTTCGTCCTTGGCGTTTTCATCTTGAAAAATTTCCTCACTCATTTTATTACTCCGTCTTTGGTACGGGCGTACAAACCAATGGGTGCATTTTCCAAAATAGCAGACAGCAAACCGTTTGTATTAATAATTTCCTTCTCTTGAGCACGTTTTTTTGTCACATCGTCTACAATGCTAAGCACCAACGGACGCGGACCGGCCTGCATCAGCGGAACCTTGATAATATGCAATAGTTTTTCGTGGCCGTCATGGTCTATATAAGCTTCATCAGGATACTCCCGCATTTTGCCTTCTTCTATCAGTTTGCGTTCCCGTTCTGTATATCCTTTTACTGTTTCTACATCTTGATTAGGGTGAGGAGAATTGGTATATTTGGGGTCAGACTCTGCCAACAGAATTTGACTCTGTTTATTAAAATAAGTCATATCCCCATCTACAGTACGGGTATAAATACCCAAAGGGATATGGTCCAAAATGGCTTGCAGCAAATTGCGCGTCTGCAGTAAATCTACTTCTTGATTATGACGTTGCGTAATATCTTCAAAAATAGTTAATAGCAAGTCTATGTCGCCTGATTCGTCTAACATAGGCACTTGGCTAACGGACAACACTATTTCTTTCTCGGACGAATCCTTAAAGGTCATTTGATGTGCCAAATAGCTATGGCCGGACTTAGTTACATTTTTACTTACTACATCCAACGCGTGCAATAATCCTGCCGGAATAATTTGCCGCACCGGTTTACCGACAGCTTCAGACGCCGGACGCGAAAACAACTGTTCCGCCTCACGGTTCCAAATCCGGCATATACCGCGCCGGTCTTGCACCATGACAGCCAACGGATAGCGTTGCACCACCGCCTCAAACAAACGCTTTTCCCCTAATGTATCATTATATTGGGATGCCTCATCAAAACTCAGTAAAATTTGTTCGCCATTAGATAAATAGGACGCACCCACGCTGATATATGCCACTTGCATATCTTTTTTAATAAGTTCCCGCATCTTTTTGGCGCCTGTTTCATCACGCAACAAACCCATAATATCTGTTAATGTCAGCCCATAATTGGCAATAGGGGTCCCTGTCATTTCTTCCGGGGTATACCCCAACGCAGCCGCTAAGCGCGTATTAACAAATAAGATATCCCCCTGTTTGTTTAATACGCAAGCGGCCGTCGGCAAAATAGACAGAAGCCGTTTCAAAGGTTTGGAAACAGATTGATGAGATAAGAAAGAAGAAAAAATTTTCTTGAGCATACAATTCCTCGCGCGCGTACGAACTCACAGCCAACAAGCTGCTTGTCTATATGCTAATAAATTCCTGTCCGTCTTGCAAGGAAAAAATTTTAGCGTGCCTTATGTTGGCACGTAATAGCAGAACCTACAAAAAACAACTGATTGCGCTTATACACACAAGAAATGAGTGTAGAATCCGTTTCTCCGGCTGCCGTATCGGGTGGCACAAAACAATCTACCCGCTTACAGTCGTACGTTTCGCGGCACTCCTCAAAGGATGAAGATGGAAAGTTGACCAAATACCACGAAAATTCCAAATTATAATTAAGTGCTTTTAAAAAAGAGGCGCAATCTGCTTGTTCTAACTTCGGACAAGCTGGCTCCGGGGTAACTGGCTTTTTTTCCACGGTCTGCTGCAGCAAGGTATATTTTTGTTCGTTTACCGGGCTGCCTTGCACCATATACACGTCAAAACACTCCAGCCCGTCCGCGTCGTCTTTCGTGCAGGAATATTGTTTTAAAATATCTCCGCCCGGGCAAGTATCGGTCACTTCTTCGGCATTACTGCCCAAATAATATGGTTTTTCCCGCTCGGTATGCACGCGATAGCTCTCCTGCCCTATATCGGTTGCACAGCCGGCTGCTAGTACAACTATACTTATCAGATATAAAATTTTTTTCATAATAAAATCCCCCCATTTTTTAAGGATAGCAGAGCGGACGCCTTTAGGTCAAGCACACTTTTAGAACCGGGTTTTATATAATGAATATATGAACTGTATATTTTGTGGCATTGTCAGCGGGGAAGTAAAAAGTCAGCTCATATACGAGAATGACGACGTGGTGGCCTTTAAGGATTTAAATCCGCAAGCGCCCACTCATTTACTCATTATCCCCAAAAAACATATCAGCCGCTTGAGTGAGGCTCAAGACGGCGACGCTGAATTGCTGGGTAAAGTATTGCTGGCCGCACGCGATTTAGCCAAAAAATATGATATTGGTGACTTCCGCCTTGTGACCAATAATGGCAAAGGGGCCGGACAAAGTGTAGACCATTTGCACTTTCACTTAATGGCCGGACGGCGCTTTTTGTGGCCGGCAGGTTAATTTGTAAGTTGCAAAAATAAACATCCCCCCGCAAAGCGGGGGGTTTTTCACAATACGGGTAAAACCCTTGCCTACTAGCCTAGGGCTAAAAGCCCTTCTTAACGGCCTGCCACACGCGACTACCCCGCCGTT
>CAJOLM010000137.1 GCA_905235355.1 uncultured Elusimicrobiales bacterium | reverse complement strand
TGGCGTATTGATTCCACGGACGGATTTAAATTCATTTTGAAAGGCGGCAGCTGGCTGGCTATTCGCCCGTCCAGCACCGAACGGCTCATCCGTCTCTATGCGGAAGCGCCTGATGAAAAAACGCCTTCTCTGCTTATCAAAGAAGGCAAAAAAATCATAGATAGCATTATATAAGTTGTAAAAGGATTAAACTAGTATGGCAAAAATTAAAAAAGTAACTGGACGTGAAGTATTAGATTCCCGCGGGTTCCCGACGGTAGCCGCGGACGTAGTGCTCTCTGACGGCAGCGTTGGTACCGCTATGGTACCCAGCGGCGCCAGCACGGGCTCTCACGAAGCGTTGGAATTGCGTGACGGCGGTACCCGCTTTAATGGTAAAGGCGTACTCAAAGCCGTAGCCAATGTAGGCAAAATCGCTAAAAAAATCACCGGTATGGATGCTAATGACATCCGCCTGATTGATGACACCATGCTCGCTTTAGACGGCACGGAAAACAAAACCAAACTCGGCGCCAATGCGATGCTCGCCGTTTCTATGGCCGTACTTCGCGCCGGAGCAGTCAGCGCCAAGAAGCCACTCTATGAACATATCCGCAACTGCTATGGTTTAAAATCCAAAGAATATTTGTTGCCGACCCCGATGTTGAACATCGTTAACGGCGGTAAACATGCCGATTCCGGTTTAGACGTACAAGAATTTATGATCGTACCGGCCAAAGCCAAAACCTTCTCTGAAGCGTTGCAATGGGCGTGCGAAACCTATCAAGTCCTCAAAGGCATTTTGAAGAAAGCCGGCCAAGTAGTCGCCGTGGGTGACGAAGGCGGTTTCGCTCCGAAAATTGCCAAACACGCTGACGTACTGAAAACCTTGGTACAGGCTGCTAAACAAGCCAAGCACCCGTCTATGTCTATCGCCATGGACTGTGCTTCCAGCGAGTTCTACAAAAACGGTAAATATCATTTTGAAAAGAAAGATTTTACCGCTGAACAAATGACCAAAATCTATGCCGATTGGTGCAAGAAATTTCCGATCGTTTCCATTGAAGATCCCTTGCAAGAAGACGATTGGGCCGGTTGGCAACACGTTACCAAGGTGCTCGGCAAAAAAATCCGCTTGGTCGGCGACGATTTGTTCGTTACCAACCCCAAACGCTTGAGCATGGGTATTGCCAAAAAATCCGCCAATGCCATTTTGATTAAACTCAATCAAATCGGCACCGTGTCTGAAACGATTGACGTGATTTTGAAAGCCCATAAAGCCAAATACTCCTGCATTATCTCCCACCGCTCCGGCGAAACGGAAGATACGTTTATTGCAGACTTGGCTGTAGCCACCAATGCCGGCGCTATCAAAACCGGCGCTCCGTGCCGCTCTGAACGCACCGCGAAGTACAACCGCCTCTTGCAGATTGAGCACGAGCTGGGCAAAAAGGCTAAATACGCCAAAGACAAAGCTTTTAAGAAATAATGAACGACTTAAAAGCAGTTCTGATTAAAAACCGTAAACCGCTGCTGCTGGCTCTGCTGGCAGCGGCGGCGGTTTCTTGGTTTCTGGGCAGCAGCTTTATCAATTTAATTCACAATAAACTGGAATATAAACGCCTCACGCGCTTAAGTGCACAGTTAGATAAAGAGTATGAAGCCTTGCAAGCGCAACGCGAGCTGCTGGAAAAGCAAGACCCGCAGTATATAGAAAAGATTGCCCGGGTGCAATACCATATGTCCTTGCCCGGCGAAACCGAGTATCGTTTTAAAACAAAATAACATGCAAATAGATATCCTGGAACTGGGCCCCATGGGCAATTGCACTTACCTGGTTAGTCAAGACGGGCAAGCGCTGCTGATTGACCCGGCCTGGGAAATGGATTATATTGAACAAACGCTGGCGCAAAAAAAAGTCACCCTGCTGGCGGTCTTGTTTACCCACGGTCATTTTGACCATGTGAAAAACAGCGAAGCTTTGTTGCGCGCACACCAGTTAAAAGCATATATAGAAGAAAAAGATGTGCTTTTAAGCGGTTTGCCTGCGAATGTGTTGCAACCCTACAGTGGGGAGCAAAATCTGAATATCGGGCCTTTTGCCGTGCATATTATCCCCACTCCGGGACACACCGCCGGCGGCGTATGTTTGCAAATTGCAGAGGCTTTGTTTACGAGCGACACCTTATTTCCGGGAGCGTGCGGACGGGTGGACTTGCCGTCCTCTAATGCGCGCGATATGCGCAAAAGTTTGCTTACCCTTTCTAAATTACCCGAAGACACCCGCGTCTTTTCCGGGCATAGTTATGGCGGCAGCAGCCAATCCACCATTGGGCAGGAACGCGCGCATAATCCGTTTATGAAAAACGCTATCAAGGACGAAAAGGTACTCTCCTAATGCATCCTATTTTATTTCATATCGGTTCTTTCGAACTGGCCAGCTATGGGCTGATGACCGCACTTGCGTACGTCGTGGCATCTGGGTATTTA
>CAJOLM010000136.1 GCA_905235355.1 uncultured Elusimicrobiales bacterium | reverse complement strand
CTTTGTTGCGCGCACACCAGTTAAAAGCATATATAGAAGAAAAAGATGTGCTTTTAAGCGGTTTGCCTGCGGATGTGTTGCAACCCTACAGCGGGGAGCAAAATCTGAATATCGGGCCTTTTGCCGTGCATATTATCCCCACTCCGGGGCACACCTCCGGCGGCGTATGTTTGCAAATTGCAGAGGCTTTGTTTACGGGCGACACCTTATTCCCGGGGGCGTGCGGACGGGTGGATTTGCCGTCCTCTAACGCGCGCGATATGCGCAAAAGTTTGCTCACTCTTTCTAAACTGCCCGAGGATACCCGCGTTTTTGCCGGGCATAGTTATGGCGGCAGCAGCCAATCCACCATTGGGCAGGAACGCGCGCATAATCCGTTTATGAAAAACGCTATCAAGGACGAAAAGGTACTTTCCTAATGCATCCTATTTTATTTCATATCGGTTCTTTTGAACTGGCCAGCTATGGGCTGATGACCGCACTTGCGTACGTCGTGGCATCTGGGTATTTATACAAACGCCTGGGCCGCACGCAGCTGGATAAAGACACGTTTTGGAACATTATTTTTATAGCGTTTGTATCGGCTTTGCTGGGCTCTAAACTGTTGTATATAATCGTTTCCTGGCCGGAGTTAGGTAGCACCCTCACCGAGCGGCTAATTAATGCCGTGCGGGATTTC
Organism: uncultured Elusimicrobiales bacterium; assembly: GCA_905235355.1. Lineage (GTDB taxonomy): Bacteria > Elusimicrobiota > Elusimicrobia > Elusimicrobiales > Elusimicrobiaceae > Avelusimicrobium. The sequence continues at coordinate 1,915 of CAJOLM010000136.1, read as the reverse complement.
CGCTACGGATTTGTGTTTTTCGGCGGGGCGATTACAGCCATTATCGCGCTACTGATTTATTTCAAAAAGAAACACTTGCCCATTTTAAAGACAGCAGATTTCTATATTGTAGCGCTGCCGCTGGGCCACGCGATTGGACGCATTGGCTGCTTTTTGGCAGGCTGCTGCTTTGGTAAACCCACCACGCTGCCGTGGGGCGTTACGTTTACGGACCCGCATAGTTTAGTCGGGCAGCAATTTTTGGGCGTGCCGTTGCATCCCACACAGCTATATGAAAGCGCACTTAATCTGCTTTTATTTTTTTTACTGCAACGCTACGCACGCAAGCCGCACCGCGACGGAGCTGTGCTGGCTTATTATATAATTGGGTATGCGCTGCTGCGCTTTAGCGTGGAATTTTTCCGCGGGGACTTTCGCGGCGGATTTTTCTTAGGCTTGTCCCCCTCGCAATTAATTGCGCTCAGTACCGCCGCTCTTACGCTGATTATTTGCCGCGTGCTGCAACACCGGGGAGGCCAACATGCCAGATAAAAAAATACTTGATTTCACCGGATATTCCCGCCGCCTGGATGTGTTTGTGACCGACGAAATGCCGGATTTTTCCCGCGCGCTCGTGCAAAAAATGATTAAAGACGGCAAAATTACCGTTAATGGCAAACGCGTCAAACCGTCCTGGCCGCTGCAGGAAGGCGAGCACGTGGAGATTGAACTGCCGGCGGCGCAAGACCACACCGGCAAGCTGAAAGATTTGATTATCGCCGACGGAAAAGATTATTTTGTAATTAATAAACCCGCCGGTATGCTGGTGCATCCGCAAAGCCCCATTTGGGAAACCAATCCCGAAGCAGTCTTTGCGCTGGAAGAAACCTTGGTCTCTTTGGTGCTGGCTAATCCGCCCAAAGGTTTTGATTCTTCCGTCAGCCGCGCCGGGCTGGTGCACCGTTTGGACCGCGAAACCAGCGGCGTGATGTTGCTTGCCAAAAATGCAGAATTTCAAGCAGCTATGACCGAGTTGTTTGCCGCGCGGCAAGTGCACAAGACCTATCACTCTATTGCGTGCGGACTGGTGCCCGACGGCGAGGGAACGATTGACGTACCTATCGGGCGCGTGGCGGGCGGCAAAATCAAAGCTTCTGATGTGGGGCGCGAAGCCGTCACCGATTACAAAGTCTTGCAGCGCAAAAATGGATTTACTTATATTGAGCTATACCCGCGCACCGGGCGCACCAATCAGCTGCGTGTGCATTTGAGCTGGCTGGGATATCCGGTACTGGGCGATTGGCTCTACAAAGGGGCGACGGCGGACCGCTTAATGCTGCACGCGCGGCGGCTTGAGTTTAAGCACCCCTTCACCGGGCGCGCGATGAAATTTGAAGCACCTGTCCCTGCCGACTTTGAAGCCGCCTGGAAACGTGTCTCCGGCGGGAAAAAAATCTAAAAACTATAACGTTTTATCCCGTCGTCATCTGTACGGAGATAAGTGCCACCCAAGGTAGCACATAGCTGCGTAAATTTAGAGCCTTCAGCACACACATCTTGTACCGTAGTAGAATAGTGAAAATTAATCCAAAAATTATTTGTTCCTTTCAAATATAAACTAACCATATTCGGATAAACATATCCCCGAATATGCGGGCACGTGATTTCTGATGTGACATGTTCATTTTCTCCTGAATACGCAGAGTAAGTACAGGGTACTTGTACATCTAGCTGGGTCAAATCTGACGCATACGTGCCATTAGCCAAATAATATACTTGCTGTGCTTGTTTTATACTGCGGCCAATCGTAAGCAGTTCCATAGCACGCGCTTTCATAACTGCCTTTTGGTATTGCGGAAGCGCGATAGCGGACAGTATGCCGATAATGAGTACGACTACTAATAATTCAATAAGCGTAAACGCGCGCACGCTGTTA
>CAJOLM010000135.1 GCA_905235355.1 uncultured Elusimicrobiales bacterium | reverse complement strand
CGCCGTATGTGTTTGAATTTGATGACCGCTTGCAGCTGCAGAAAGATTATTTTTTAGGCGACCCGGACGAAATCGCCAAACGCATGGCGGCAGTTGCTAATCAAGGGAAAAAATAAAAAGACTAAGATATCCGAGCCCTGCGGACCACCACTTCGCAAATGGTTGGCTATAGAAAAAACCCCGCCACTAGGGCGGGGTTTTTGTCTTAAAAGAGCCACTAATTGGTCTTGGTGCCGCCTTCCTTCTTCCACGTGGTAGCAATACAAATACCCGCTAAAATACACGCGTAGATACAAGACACATACACCCCTTGCCAGCCATAGTGTGTGCTGATGTAAGCGGCACCTTTACTGGAAAGCATAGCACCAAAGTAACCGAACATCCCCGTAAATCCGCACGCGGCGGCGGCAGCCTTTTGAATGGTTACGCGAGAAGCCTGCACCCCGCCAGCCAAGTTTTGCGGGCCGTCCACAAAGAAACCGATAAACGCCGCTAAAACCGCCGTCATCCAGAAGGCATTGGGAGAAGCTACTTTGTAAAATCCCCAGCAGCTGGCTGCCAAAATAGCCAAATAAATCAGGTTCATTTGCGTACAGCGGCCGCCAAACCAGCGGTCGGCCAAGTATCCGGCTACGATACCGCCCGGCATACCCAAGAATGGCATGGCAGAGGCCGCAGAAGCGGCGGCTGCTTCGGTAAAGCCGCGGTCTTGGTTGAGGAACGTGGTCGCCCAGTCCAGCGTGGCAAAACGCACATAGTAAATAAATACATAAGAAATAGCCAACGCCCACAAGAACGGGTTAGTCAATACATATTTCTTAATGATTTGCCATTGCGTCATATCTTCTTTATCTTGTTTGACGGGCATGACGTCGTTGCGATATACTTCAATAGCAGGCAGCCCCACCGATTGCGGCGTGTCAGCCATATAGTAAATCATAAAGATACTATACGCGATACCTAAAGCAGCCGGTACCAAGAAAGCCATTTGCCAACCGCATTTGAGCCACAAGAGTAAGGAAATGAGTTGCGCCACGAAAAACGCCCCAAAGGTATGAGAAGAAGACCACAAGGTCCACTTGGTGGCACGTTCAGAGGGAGAGAACCAATACACCAGCCCCTTAGCTACCGGCGGGAAACCCATAGATTGGGCCGCCCCGTTGACACCCCATAAAAAAGCTGCCATAAACGTCAAAGAAAATGGCAGCACGTGTTGTAATTGAGGCAAGAAGGCAAACAAAATATTGACAATAGAGGACGAGAACAAACCCAAGGACATAATAGAACGGATATTGCACTTGTCGGCGATTGTACCGCTTAAAAATTTGCCAATACCATAGGTCAAGTAAATGATAAACCCAATGGTACCTAATTGTTCTACGGTAAAAACCCCGTTGTTAATCAGGGTCGGTTTAATAATGTCCAGGTTTTTGCGCGTAAAATAAAATAACGCATAGCCAAAATACATGGAGAAGAACATCTTAATACGCCAAGAACGATACAAACGCTTAATTGTTTGCTCGTCCGTAATTGGAGTGGCCGCCGGGATGGGGTCAAACCAAGCTTTGATTTTCGCGAACATACGGTCTCCTTTAAAAAAAATAAACTCTCCTTTTTTGGAAAAAGTATATTTTCCTAAAAAGAGAATTTAATTTAACGCTTCAAGCAGCCCTCGCTGCTTACTCCTTTATTGTAACAAAATTCCGGCTTTTTTTCAGCTTTGTTTTCTGATTTTACTTTTTCAGACGGAAAAAAATATCCCCGCACTTAGCGATGGGGTTTCCAATTACCAAAACCCCGGACATTTTGTGTCCGGGGATAAAAAGCTATTATTCTATGGTAGCAGCCGCACTCGACCACTCCTTATCAAACAACAGGGCTACTTGACTAAAAGTGACAAAGGAAGTCTCCTTGCCCCTATGCTAGTAAAGCCTTGTCTGTGTTAGGGGCCGCTTCTCCGGGCACTAAAGACGTCGCGCGCGCCTGCGTGGAATCGTGCCGCTGCGATCTTCCTGCCAGCCGCTGCACTAAATTTTTGACAGCGATTACCATTGCACTAATCGGTCCCGCAGCGGAATAAAGCGTACCGCTATCATCTGACTTAGATGTCTCCCCGGTAGCTGCAACCCCATTTTCCTTCACACTAGTAGTACTTTGCCACAGCGCAGCATTGGGCAAGAGCACATCGTGCAACTCATTCAAACGCTTTCTAAAATCTATCACGCGTGGATCATCTGCTTCTGTCCAGTTATTATCCGCCAAATAGCTATCAAGCGCTTTTTGTGCCAGGTTGTACGCTAATGTGAAATCCGCCAATAGACCGTCATAGCTCGCTGTCTTATACGCCTCTATCAACCGATTCATTTCACGCTCAAAAGATAACGCACGTTCATAGTTACCTGTCTTGACAAAGTCTCTACTATTTTTCTCCGCCAAATAGTCTAGATCAGCAGATACCACAGGGCCCATGCTCGTTTTAAGCAAGTTCTTCACTTGCTCACCCAAAGCCGCCAAGCCGCCAGGCCAGGCTGTAAGTTCCGCTTTAAGACATCAAATACCCGTTGGAAATTATCCGCATCCATGGTCTGAACATAATCACGCGCTCTCAAGATCATCAAACGGGTAGCGTCTGACACTTTACGATCTTGCAGTATCGCGTTCAGCCCATCCAGGAATTGATTTACAGTCTGGTCGGACGCCAGTTCAATTCCTGCTACTGAAGCAAAGAATTGTTCCAAATCCTCAGACAAGCTTGCAGAAATATCATTTCCTTCCACACGGTCCACATTGTCCATAATGCCGTTGCCGTTTCTTAGTACGCGCAAGTTGTAAGAAATGACTCGCAAGTTCATCAGTGATTTAGCTAATTTCTCGGTGCCCATGGGTACATTCTCCATATACACTTTAATACGGTTATTGAGCTTAGTCGCGTCATTTAACATGCGGGCAATCTTATCTTCCGTTGTGCGGGAGTTAGCATAGCCTTTCGTCTCTTTC
>CAJOLM010000134.1 GCA_905235355.1 uncultured Elusimicrobiales bacterium | reverse complement strand
ATGATGGACTTATTTTAAGAGGATAAAAAGAGATTGTCTTAAATTGTTTCGGAAAACGTCGTCGGAATAGTCTCATATGTATTGAACCCTAACAGGCCTTTTTTAAAAACTTTTTCTACTACAAAACCCCCTTCTCAAAACACGCGCGAATATGCTATGCTGAAAGTCCACCCCTCTGGGTGAAGGAGGATAGACCTATGCGCATGATAGACATTATTATTAAGAAACGAAACGGAAAAACCCTCTCGGCAGAAGAATTTAATTTTGTAGCCCAAGCCGCAGCCAAAGGCACTGTGCCTGATTACCAGCTGTCGGCTTTTTTAATGGCGTGTTTTTTAAACCCGTTATCAGACAAAGAAACCGCCCTACTAACCAAAGCCATGGCACACTCCGGCGAGCGGTTGGATTTTGCAGACATTGATATGCCTAAAGTGGACAAACACTCCACCGGTGGTGTGGGGGACGGCGTGTCCTTGCCTTTGGCGGCGCTGGTGTCTTGCGCGGGGGTAGCAGTACCCATGATGTCCGGCCGCGGGCTGGGGCATACAGGCGGCACGCTTGATAAGCTGGAGTCCATTAAAAATTTTGAAATCCGTATGCCGGCCAAACTAATTCACCGCCAAATCCAAAAGCTCGGCGTGTGTATGTTTGGGCAAACCAAAGATTTAGCCCCGGCAGACCGCAAACTATACTCTTTGCGTGATGCCACGGGCACGGTGGAAAGCCGCCCGCTGATTGTGGCCAGTATTTTATCCAAAAAATATGCAGAAGGCGTGGACAGCTTGCTCATGGATGTAAAATATGGCTCAGGCGCGTTTATGCAAAAACTGTCTGACAGCAAAAAATTGGCACAAGCGCTTGTTAATACCGCCAAACAGTTGGGCCTAAAATGCCGCGCGCTGATTACTTATATGGACCAACCGTTAGGCCGCGCGATTGGCAACGCTAATGAAATGTACCAGAGTATCCAAATTTTAAAAGGAAATAAAAAACTCGCGCCGGACTTTTACGAAGTGCTGCTGGATACCGGGGCGCACATGCTGGTCATCAGCGGACGTGAAAAAAGTGTGGAAAAAGCACGCAAGCTGTTGGAAAAATTTATTGCTGACGGCACCGCGCGGGCCAAATTCCGCGAGATGGTCAAATGGCAAGGCGGCAGCCCCAAGGTGGTTGACCAGCCGGAAAAACATCTTAAAAATGCCAAGCTGCATTTAGATTTTAAGGCAGACAAAAGCGGTTACGTCGGTTTTATTGATGCCAAGCTGACCGGTATGGCAGGCGTACTGCTGGGCGCGGGCCGCAATACTATGGAAGATCCCATTGATTACGGCGCGGGTATTTGGCTGCATAAGAAAGCGGGCGACGCCGTGAAAAAAGGCGACGTAATTGCCACGCTCTATGCCTCTGACCCCAAACGCCTGAAAGCCGGGGCAGAGCTATTTGCGCAGGCAGTTAAATTATCCGCCGCCAAACCCAAGCCTTATAAACTGGTACATAGTATTATTAAGTAATATCACATACGAACAAATAGCCCCAGCAGTAAGCTGGGGCTATTTTATAGTTGTATATTCCGCTTAATAATTATGCATGGTGTTTGGATCCCACAATTGCGTATAGGTAGGAGTTTCAGATTGCAAGCAAACCAAAATATGCTCTGTACGCTTCCAATTCAAAGCGTTCCCACTAAAATCACACGAAATAGTACATACTGTTCCCAAGTTAGTACAACTCCCACCTTCGCTTACACTGCTGTCACAGGGAGCATTTGCGTATGCAGACGTTTTGTCACATTGAACATCACTAAAGATATAGGAGAAGACTAATCCTGTTTTGATAACCGGATCTTGGCTTGTCCATACTGCGGTCTTATCCGCTTTCCAACAGCTGGAATTAGACTTATCAGTCTGGAAAGAACAACAAGCACCTGTTGACGGTACATAATAATCATACGAACCTGGGCATACGCAACGCCCATTTGTTGTATCCCACTTACTCTTTACCCCTGTACATTGTTCTGCGCATTCGCTTTCATTACTTATAGAGCACGCACTCCATACAATTTCCCATGCCCCTGTTTGCCCATTACACTCAAAGGATGGTGTTTGCGTCCCGCACCCATTACACGTTTCGGCGGCAGGCAGAGCAGATTTACTGTTTGGATCGCATGAACATATATCAGAAATACTACATGCCCCCCAATCGCTCCAAGTTCCGTCGGCGTTGCAACTGCGTGTCTGCGTTCCATTATTATTACATCCGCATGACTGGCTACTTGGACCGCTACACTCTATACTGGCAGAACATTCGTCCTCTACGTCTGACACTCCATAAGTAGGATAATTTTTGTTTAAACTGCTGCAATAGCTCCCCGAGCAACACAACTCCCCGGTTTTATAAGAGAGCATTTTAATCTCATAATCTTTGTTGGTGCTGATTGCCGCTGCCCCTTTTCCTTCCAGATTCACCGTATAGTTTTTGCCCAATTCTCCACTTGCCAAAAGCGTCATTTTACTGGTATCTGTCTGATATAATTTACCCAAAACACAGCGTTGTTCTTGCTCCATACGTACCGCAGACAATAGCTGCTCTGCCTCCATGGTCTTATGGGTTTCTAAAACACGTGAGTATTTTGGCATCGCTACCGCTGCCAATACCCCTAATAAAATAACTACTACTAAAAGTTCTGCTAATGAAAAAGCTTTATCCTTCAT
>CAJOLM010000133.1 GCA_905235355.1 uncultured Elusimicrobiales bacterium | reverse complement strand
ACCAACGCTCGGGGGTGGCACCACGCGTTTACGCTCATTGAATTATTAGTAGTCGTACTCATTATCGGCATACTGTCCGCTATCGCGCTGCCGCAATATGAAGCGGCGGTACTTAAAGCACGGACGTCAGAATTATTATTAAGAACCAATGATATAGTTCGAGCCCAAGAAGCCTTCTATTTAGCTAATGATTCATATACAACATCTTTAGATTTGCTAGATTATGCGCCGGATGGCACTTTAGAAGAGGGAAACGGTATTGTATATAAAACTCCAAAAGGACAGAAAATGTATTTGGCTCATTGCGGCTATGTAGATACAGGGATTATAGGAGAGATTGCGATTGGAAAATATTATGCACATACCTCATGTGATAGTTCTCTTACGAAATTTACTACTTGCCAAGCGCATAGTGAGGCCGCCAAACAAGTATGCAAATCTTTAGGGGGGACTTTGCAACATGATAGCGCCCCTTGTTCCGAGACTATTGGAAGTGGTTTAACGTGTGCGTTGTATGCCTGGTAGAAAATAGCCCCACCAGAAGAAGTGGGGCGTAAATTTATTTAGCCAGTTTCTGCAGCTCTTTGACCTTGTCTGTCTGTTCCCAGGGGAAATCCTTACGGCCAAAATGTCCGTAGGCAGCCGTGGGCAAATAAATCGGGCGGCGCAGTTTAAAATGCTCAATAATACCGCGCGGCGTAAGCGGAAACACCTTGCGCGCAATTTTGGCAAGCTGTTGGTCCGAAATCTTACCTGTACCGTCGGTATCTACATAAAAACCAACCGGCTCGTCCTTGCCAATCGCATAGGCAATTTGCACGGTGCACTCTTTAGCCAGCTTGGCCGCGACGATATTCTTGGCAATATAGCGCGCCATGTATGCCGCAGAGCGGTCCACCTTGGTGGGGTCTTTGCCGGAGAAGGCACCACCACCGTGCGGACAACGCCCGCCATAGGTATCTACAATAATCTTGCGCCCGGTCATGCCAGTATCGCTTTGCGGGCCGCCAATGACAAATTTTCCCGTCGGATTAATCAAGATTTTGGTGTCTTTGTCTATCCATTTTTTAATCGCGGGCAAAATAGCCACGGTTTCAATTTCGTGCTTGGATTTATCGGTAATTTTTTTGCCGGAGCGGTCCAAAATATCTTCGGTGTGTTGGGTGGAAACAACCACTGTGTCCACGCGCAACGGCTGACCGTCTTTATACTCCACGGTTACTTGGCTTTTTGCGTCCGGCCCGACGTACGGCAGCGTGTGATTGCGGCGCGCTTTTTCCAAATTTTTCAAAATTTCATTAGACAGCACCAGCGGCAGCGGCATATATTCCAGCGTCTCATCTACCGCATAGCCGACCATTAAACCCTGGTCGCCCGCGCCGCCCACGTCCACGCCTTGGCTAATGTCGGGGGATTGCTTGCCAATAACGTTGACCACCGCGCAGGTGTCTGCATTAAAGCCGTATTTGACATCTGTGTAGCCAATGTCTTTAAGCACTTGGCGCACCAAGTGTTCCACGTCCACCCATGTTTTGGTGGTAATTTCTCCGCCGACGACTACCAGCCCGCGGGTAATGTAGGTTTCACACGCCACGCGCGCGGCTTTGTCCTTGCGTAAAATTTCATCTAAAATTGCGTCTGAAATTTGGTCGCACACTTTGTCCGGGTGCCCTTTGGACACAGATTCCGACGTAAAAAAACAGGTGCCTTGTTTAATCATAACAGCCTCCGACATTTCATATAATACCTATTATACTATTTTGGCAGGAGGACTCATGCGGACCAAACTCATTTCCTGGAACGTAAACGGCTTGCGCGCGGTAGAGAAAAAGGGCTTTTTGGATTTTTTAAATACTTGCGGGGCAGATATTTTGGCTATTCAAGAGACTAAAGCGGAGCCGGGGCAACTGTCTGAGGCGTTGCGTGCACCTGTGGGGTGGCACGCGTATTTTTCATCCGCCGAGCGCAAGGGATATAGCGGGGTGGCTGTTTATACGCGCCGGGAGCCGCTGGCCGTGTGGCATGGGCTTGGCAAAGAGGAATTTGACCGCGAGGGCCGCACGCTGATTTTGGAATTTCCGACATTTTTCTTTATTAATATTTATTATCCAAACGGCGGACAAGGGCCGGAGCGTATTGATTTTAAACTGCGCTTTTATGACTGCTTTTTAAAGAAAAGCAAAGTCTTGTTTAAGACGGGAAAAACGGTCATTGTCTGCGGCGACGTAAACACCGCGCACCAGCCCATTGACCTGGCGCGCCCGAAGGAAAACGAAACGCATACCGGGTTTTTGCCGCAGGAGCGCGTGTGGATTGATAAATTTTTACAAGAAGGTTATACAGACACGTTCCGCCATTTTGTCAGCGACGGCGGACACTACACCTGGTGGGATTACAAAACCGGCGCGCGCAAGCGAAATGTAGGCTGGCGTATTGACTACTTTTTTATTGATACGCCGTCGGTGGGGAAGCTCAAAAGCGCGGGTATGCTCTCGGACGTAATGGGGTCGGACCATTGCCCCATAGAGCTGGTGGCTGATTTATAAGCGGGATTTTTACCGGACGAAAAACGGAGCTATACTGGCTCCGTTTTTCGAGTACCTTACAGGACACTCCAGGCGGGAGCCTGGGGATGAATGCAAAAGCCTATATCTTCTTTTCCTTGCATCGACGGTGGGAGTAAATGAAAAGGTAATAAGACGATACATCGAGA
>CAJOLM010000132.1 GCA_905235355.1 uncultured Elusimicrobiales bacterium | reverse complement strand
AGGCGCGTAACGTGGAAACCGCTGTTAGAAATTTCGGTGGATAATAATTTAGCAAGCGGTTTCATACCGCGTTTTTCCACTTCGCTTTCTTCTTCCACAATCAAGGATACCGCACCCATACCCACAATCATCCCGTTGCGGCGGCGGTCAAACGGCAAGGCCGCTTTGGTAACGTCCGCTTCCGTGGTAGCCGCACCGGAAGCGAGGAAGGCCGTCAAAATCCACTCAGATACATTGTCATTGGTAATATCATCTGCGCTGATAACAATGACGCGTTTGCAGCGGCCCAGTTTAATCCAGTCCTGCGCCACAGAAATGGCTTGCGCAGTGGAGGCACAAGCAGCACTCATAGCGGTTGCGGGTCCGCGTGCGCGGATCCATTGGCAGAAATGGCTATGGGCAATAATAATGGTTTTTAAGATAAATTCAGAAGTAAACGCTTCCGGCTCAATTTCTTTATCTTTAAACGTGGCGTTGTACCAATTTTCAATTTCTGCTTTCAAAGCCGGATCAGCAATTTGGCGAATAAAATTATCACAGAACGCGCGCACTTCTTTAGCGGTCTTATTGTTCAGCAGCCCGGTGACGCGTTTAGTTAAATCGCCCATCATGCTGTTGGCTACCGGGAAGGCAGAGGTAAAAATCACGCCTGTTTCGTCAATCATTTCAGCCGGCAGACCCCAGCGGTCCGGCAAATAACCGCCTGTGGACGTGGGTTTATAGTAAAGCACCAGCGGAATGCCCGCGTCTTTGAGGGCCAGCATACCGGCGGCAATAGCCAGCTGGAAGCTGCGGTCCATAGAGCGTACCCATTTAGCAGGCAGACCAAATTCTTTTTCCAAATCAAACGCACCGCCGCGCGCGGACAGTTTAATGGCTTGGCTGGGCGAGGTTAAGCGTTCAAAACGGTGATTGCCGTCTTGGGATTTAATGACAAATTCTACATGTTTATCAATTTGTTTTTGTTGCGTTTCGGAAGATACCGGTTCAATCATGTTCCGGCCGGATAAGATCTCGTCTAATACTCCGTCGCGGAAAATACGGTCCCAGCTGCCCGGGCCGCCAGCGGCAATACCGCTAATAACAATATTTTTATGCATAGAGTCTGTTGCTCCTTGATTAGAAACTTGCGCCGTTTGCACGGGCGTGTTAGGTACGGCTTGGGCGGTAGTATTAGTATTAGCAGAAGCATCTACCCAGCTGACAAAAGCCGGGTTGTACGTAGAATTATCGCCGTAAATATCGGTACCTTTCCAGTCAATGAAAATGCCGGAAGAAGTCAAATTGGCAAACAGGTCATTGAACTCCACAATGCCGCCTTTTTTGGGGTGATTGGAAGCCAGGACCTTGATATCTTTTTTATCAGACAAGGTGTTTGCCGCTAAAGCAGACAAGACGCGTTTCGGGCCGCACTCCACAAACAAGCGCACACCGGAATCGTACGTCGTTTTAAGCTGCTTAATCCACTCCACGGAGTGGGAAATCTGCGTGACCATAAGGTCTTTAATTTTTTCTATATCACTGGGATAAAATTCCGCCGTGACGTTGGTGGTAATCGGCATAGTCGGCGCGTGGAACGTAAGCGTATTTAAGAACGCGCGGTACTGCGGCATAGCCGGCTGCACGATAGCGGAGTGGAACGCGTGCGACACCGGGATTTGCACCGCTTGTATGCCCATGTCCGTAAACATTTTAATCGCATCATCAATGGATTTGCTTGCCCCGGCAATAACAGTTTGCGTCGGGCAGTTTTTATTGGCTACGGCCACATATCCGCTAATGCGTTTAAGTTCCGGCTCCACAGTTTCCGTCGGTGCGGCAATAGAGGTTACCATTGTCTTCCACTTTAATTTCAGACATCACTTTGCCGCGGGTACAAACAGCTTTTAAGCCGTTTTCAAAATCAAAAATGCCGGCTGCCACGGCGGCTGCATATTCGCCTAAGCTGTGCCCCATCACTACATCCGGCTTAAGCCCGAAGGTGGACAGCAAGCGCATCATGGCAATGTCTGCTGTGAGCATAGCGGGCTGCGTCATTTCGGTCTTCTTGATAGCCGCTTCACGCTCCGCAATTTGCTCTTTGGTTTCGCCCGGTTTGCTCCACAAGGTATCAGTTAAGGTTTGACCGATAATGTTGATTAAGTACCGGTCCGCTTCCATGAAGGTATCCATGACCACTTTATATTTAGAGGCCAGGTCTTTCATCATGTCCACATATTGCGAACCTTGCCCCGGGAACATAAAGCATACTTTGGGTTTAATGCTAGTGGGTGTAAACGGATAAATGCCCTTCATTTTCAAGTACAAGGATTCTTGCGCCCACACGTCCTGCCCGCTGGCAATTTTAATAAAATACTCAATTTTTTCTTTTAATTTTTCCGGCGTTTCCACATTGATAGCCACGGCAAATTGCTGCGGTTTTTGAATATGGTTTTGGTAGGCAATTTTGGGCAAATACGTCGGATCAAATTGTATAGCCAGTACAGCTTTGCTTAACTGGGCAAACAAATTTTGTTTGGTCGCCGCCGAGAAAGTGAGCATATCACTTTGAATTTTTTCACCGGGAACGAGTAAGCTATAGTTAGTTGTATGCATGGTGGGTTGCTCCTTAACTGGGGTGGAAATAGTTGCAGCGGCTACTTGGGTTGCTTCGGCCTTTTTCAGCAAACCGTCGTTCATTTCTTCCATAGCCACGTGGAAGTTCGTGCCGCCGAACCCAAAGGCTGACACATTGGCGCGGCGCACTTTATCAGTGTTCCACGGCTCGGCCTTGGTAATGACGCGGAAGGGGCTGGTGGCCCAATCCACCGTCGGGTTCGGGGTGACAAAATTGGCAGACGGCGGCAATACTTTGTTATACAAAGCCAGCGACGTCTTAATTAAAGAGGCAATGCCGGCGGCTGCCTTGGCATGGCCGATTTGGCTTTTCACGCTGCCCAGTCCGATAGTGCCGGGTTTAGCATGCGGGCCAAAGATTTCGTACAAAGCGTTTAATTCCACCGCGTCCCCTACGCGGGTGCTGGTGCCGTGTGCTTCCACTAGGCCGACATCCCCCGGGGTATATTCCACTTGTTCAAAGGCTTTTTCTACGGCAATTTTTTGTCCTTTGGGGTTGGGGGCGGTAATGCCTTTTCCTTTTCCGTCGGAGGATGCACCCACCGCACGGATGACGGCATACACGCGGTCGCCGTCTTTCACGGCGTCAGACAAGCGTTTTAAAATCACTGTACCGGCTCCTTCTGCCATGACAAAGCCGTCAGCTTTGGCATCAAACGGGCAAGAGCCGTTTTCGGACAGCGCGCCAATTTTGCAGAACTTAATATAAGCGGAAGGAGACATCATTTGATCTACCCCGCCTACAATAGCCATATCAAAATTGCCTTCGCGCAGCCCGTTCACTGCCTGATCTACTGCTGCCAGCGAAGTGGCGCACGCAGCATCTACCGTAAAGTTGGTGCCGTGCACGTCAAACACATTGGCCACGCGCCCTGCGATGACGTTTGCCAGTTCGCCCGGCATGGAGTCTTCGGTAATCGGGGTAAATTTTTGGCGGACGCCTTCGTCCATTTCGTCAATGAGTTTTTGCTCCGCATCCGCGGGTAAGGATTTATAGGTCGGCGTATCTTTTAAAATTTCGTACAAGAACGGGCGGTTTAAGCGGGTATTGGACATTTCATTTTTCATACCGCCCATAGAGTTGCCGATAATCACCGCGCAGCGGTTGCGGTCAAACTCTTTTTTGTCATAGCCGCTGTCTTCCAGTGCCATGCGCGTGGTTTCAATAGCCAGGTGTTGGACAGTGTCCATTTGCTTGGCAATTTGCGGCGGGATACGGTATTTAATGGAGTTAAATTTAAAGCCTTCCGGAATAAAACCGCCAATTTTGGAATAAAGTTTATCTTCGGCTTTGTGGTCCGGACTATAGAAAAGCTGATAATCCCAATAAGATTTTGGAATTTCGGTAATGCAATATTTACCAGATTGAATGTTTTGCCAGAATTCGTCTTTGCTTAAAGCTCCTGGCATAATCGCGCCAATGCCTACAATGGCAATAGGCTCTTTCGTTTTTTGATTCATATTGTCTCCCGAGTTTATGGTCAAAACTCTATATAGGTATATTATATGAAATTAAGGGGTCCCTACTCCAAAAAGACAAGTCTTTTTGTAAAAACCGCTTGACAAAATTTAATTAGTAAAGTCAGATTTTAGGCCAAAAACAGGCTGGGAGCAAAATAGCCCGTCATCTTGCATAGGGCGTTTGCCGCAAAATAACGGGCATTTTTGCCATAACGGGCTTATAATTTGCTCTGTTTTTGGAGCCGCATGCAAAATGCGGATGTATTTTGGGGGACCAAAATCATATCTGAGCCCAAAAACAGCCGTTTTTTTGCGTACATTTTCCGGAAAAAGAAAAAGCTTGACAAATCAAAAAAAAAACAAAATATTGGGTCTAATAGAACTTTGTGTTGGTAACAGTATCTAATTTAGGGATTCAGACAGTAACTTTTTTATCAGTTTAATCCGTCTTTCTCTGATTAACCCCG
>CAJOLM010000131.1 GCA_905235355.1 uncultured Elusimicrobiales bacterium | reverse complement strand
ATGGTCGGCGCGTAGGTAGACGGACGCCCGATACCGTGTTTTTCCAGCGTTTTAATTAAACTGGCTTCATTGTAATACGGCGGCGGAGTTGTTTTATGGTCCTTGGTTTCAATTTCCTTCAGCGTCAGCTTATCTCCTTCGGTCAGTTCCGGCAAGAGAGCGGCGTCCTCATTTTCATTTTCATCTTCGTCTTTATAAATAGACAAATAACCCTGGAATTTAATGGTGCGTCCGCCCGCGCGCAGGATACAATCCTTCTTGTCGCCTGCTGCAATATCTACTGTGACGGTGTTAAATACCGCTTCTGCCATTTGGCTGGCGACAAAGCGTTGCCAAATCAGCTCATACAATTTGTATTGCTCCGGCGTGAGATATTGTTTGACACTTTGCGGTGTGCGGTTGACGTCTGTCGGGTGTATAGATTCATGTGCTTCCTGTGCGCCTTTTACTTTGCTCTTGTAAATGTTGGGCGTATGGGGAACGAACTCTTTGCCATATTTGGCAGCAATAAATTTTTTGGTTTGGTCTTGCAGCAGTTTAGATACGTTAAAGGAGTCCGTTCTCATGTACGTAATTAAACCCACTGTTTGCCCGGCAATAGCAATACCTTCGTACAAGTTCTGCGCGAGCATCATGGTCTTTTGGGAAGCAAAACCTAATTTATTGTAAGCGTCCTGTTGCATGGAACTGGTAATAAACGGCGGTTTGGGTTTTTGCTTGACGGCTTTCTTTTCAATTTTTTCTACTGTGACAGGCCCTTGGCGCAGCAGCGCATTAACGGGGGCCAGGGTTTCCGGTTTGTCAAAAACAGTATTTTTAACTTTATAATCTTCAGCAAATAAATGATAGGTTTTGGTTTGCTCTACATTTTTGCCTTGCCATTTTAACAGCCGCGCCCAAAAGAGCGGCTGCGCGCCCTGTTTTTCAAATTGGGCTTTGAGTGACCAATAGGGCTGTTGGGTAAATTCTTCAATTTCTTTGGCACGTTCTGTCAGCAAACGCACGGCGACGGATTGCACGCGCCCGGCAGACAAGCCGGACGTAATTTTTTTCCACAAGAGGGGGGAAAGTTTATACCCTACAATGCGGTCCAAAATGCGGCGCGCTTGTTGGGCGTTTACTAAATTGTCGTCAATTTTGCGTGCGTGAGAAAAAGATTCTTTAATGGCGGCCGGGGTAATCTCGTGAAAGAAAATACGTTGGTAGCGGTCAGCAGGCAATTTCAGCAGTTCCACCAAATGCCAAGCAATAGCTTCTCCTTCGCGGTCAGGGTCGGTAGCCAGGTAAATTTCCGGGGCATTTTTAGCCGCGGCCTGCAGCTCGGCAATTAGTTTTTTGGCACGGTCCACCGGTTTATAGGTAGGCTTAAATCCGTTAGCGATATCCACGCCCATATCGTGGGAGGGCAAATCCCGCACGTGGCCGAAAGAGCTGCGCACCAAGAAATCCGCCCCTAAAATTTTGCTAATAGTCTTTTGCTTGGTGGGAGACTCCACAATGACTAATTTTTTACCTTTTAAATTATTTGTTGCCATAAAAGACACCTTCTTTCACATTAAAATTTGCTCTTGGCATATAACCCGGCATGGCAGGCCAATATCCCTTTTACTTCCAGCTCAAATAGTGCAGCCGCCGCCTCCGGTACGGAAAGGCCCAAGGCTTCTACCACTTGGTCCACGGATGCTTCCCCAGTACCAATCTGCTCCAAAATGCGCTGTTCTAACTCAGACAGGCCCTCTGCGGGCGTGCTTGCAGTTTCAGCAGCGGTTTGCGGAGCCTGTAAATTAAACAACTGGGGCTGCGGTATATAGTCTATTATATCTTTTATGCACGTGACAACCCCCGCCCCATCTTGAATAAGCTTATTGGGACCGCCACTTTGCGGGCTGTCTATCGGCCCGGGAACAGCTAAAACGTCCTTACCCAGCTCCAAAGCCAGCTTGGCGGTAATGAGCGCGCCGGACTTGATTTCTCCTTCAATTACGACGACTACTTCGGATAAAGCCGCAATAATTCGGTTGCGGCGCGGAAAGTGAAAAGCGTTGGGCGGCTTATTAAATGGAAGCTCAGAAATAATGGCCCCACCATGTTGCAAAATTGCGCGTGCGAGCTCCCGGTTTTCGGGCGGATAGCAGCGGCCTATGCCAGTGCCAATGACGGCAACCGTGGGTTTGTGCAGACGTACGGCGGCTGCGTGACATTCGCTGTCTACACCGCGGGCCAGTCCGCTGACTACTACGGCTCCTGCTTCGGCCAGCCCGGTTGCTAGTGTGTTAGCAGCGCGGCGGCCATAAGCGGTAATTTTACGCGTACCGACCATACCGATACAAGCTTTGTTCTGCGGCAATTGGCCCAACACATATAAAGCAATCGGTGCTTCTTTAATATCGCGCAGGGCTTGCGAATATTCTTCGTCTTCCGGCACTAAAATTTTGCCGCCGTATTTTTCGGTTTTTTCCAGTTCTTCTTCCGGGTCAATAGCAAAAGCGTCACGCAGAAAGTGGGTAGCAGTAGAAGGGTTCATTTGTGCTTCGCGCGCTAACGTGTCAGCATCTTGTTTTAAGATTTCTTGGGCAGAGCCAAAAATTTCAATCAGGCGCGAAAGCCAATCTGCCCGGAAATATAAGAAGGCATTGATGCGGATGCGCGCCAGACGTTCGGCGGGGGAAATACTCATAAATCAGGTACCCCCTTGCGGTCTAGCGGCCTGTATTGCAGCACTTCCATGAGATGTGCATTTTCAA
>CAJOLM010000130.1 GCA_905235355.1 uncultured Elusimicrobiales bacterium | reverse complement strand
AAAGGGTTATAAAAAGATTAGCTTTCGTCCGGGACAAAGAGTCTCAAATGTGTTGATCCAGTCTCACATGTATCTGAACCCAAACATAGGGCTTGACTTGTTTTTTTTTTTTGGTACAATTTCTGCATGGGGCAGTACCCCGTCGCGTTCCTTATAATCAAAAAGCGCCTGTTGCTGTTTTTGCGCATTTTAACTATACTATATATGAGGATCGCAAGGAGAGGATTATGCACAAATTATCCGTGTTTGCCAGCTTAGGCAAAAGCGGTCCTGCTGCTGCACACACCACACGCAGCGGTTTCACGCTTATTGAACTACTCGTCGTCGTACTTATTATTGGCATACTCACTGCGTTTGCCTTGCCGCAATATCAAGTGGCGGTGCTTAAGTCACGCTATGTGCAGCTTGTTACATTAGCAGATGCCATTTGCCGGTCCGAAGAAGTATATCATTTGGCAAATAATACGTATACAACAAACCTAACCGATTTGGATATTAAATTGCCTGCCGGCGGAAGTTTAAATGCGAACGGCTCGGTGGCTTCTTTTCCGTCATTTAGAATTTCCCTGTTTAATACAGGAAATACTCATGCGGTTGTATTACGGGATGAGAAAAGCGGTTTAGGATATGTGAACTATTGTTACCGGAGACAAAAAGAATGTCGTTCCTATAATAAGGATAAACGGGAAGAACAGGTGTGTTTTTCTTTAGGAGCTACACGGAAAATTCCTACAACGGAATTTGACCAATATATGCTTGCCGAGGCGGAAAGATAAAATGTGTCTGTTTTGGAAAAATTTGTTATAATATCCATAAGGAAAGAATCGCCCGGGCCGCAGGTGAGTAAGTGCCCAAAAGAGATTCAACGAACCCACGCGAGGCGGATGTAAAAGCGCCTTGTGAGGTTTTTTGTCTGAAAAATTAAGTAGAGAAAAATAAATATTATGAGAACCTACGAAACTGTAACAATTGTTAAACCGCAACTGTCCGACACGGAAGTAGCGGCCTTCGTGACCAATATTAAAGAATTGGTCGCCAAAAACGGTGGCGAAGTCACCAGTGAAGAAAAATTGGGCAGAAGAAAATTCACCCACGATGTCAACCACGTGCGCGACGGCTTCTACCTCTATTTGAAATTTAAGGCCCAGCCGCAGTTTATTAAGGTATGGGACGAAACCATGAAGCTCAACGAACAAGTGTTGCGCTCTATGGTCATGTTAGCCGCGGAAGTCAAAACCAAACCGGCTCCGGTGGCTAAATAAGGCGGCGCATTATGGCAGGCCAAATCAGACTCCCGGAACAAAACCAGGTGCTCATAGCAGGCCGTTTGACGCGCGATCCCAATGTGGCATTTACGCAAAAGGGGCAGGCTGTCTGCCGCTTTGATGTTGCCGTAAACCGCCGCTATATGGACCAGACTACCAACGAGTGGAAAGACGATACCGTCTTTGTCCCGGTGGTGGTGTGGGGCGCTGCCGCAGACCGCGCCAAAGACCGCCTGAAAAAAGGTACCCCGGTTTATGTGGAAGGCCGTTTGACCACCAGTGAATATACAGATAAAAACACCGGTCAAACCCGCCGCTCCTTACAAATTACGTGCCGCCGCTTGCAAATTTTAGAAAGCAATATGGCGGGCGCCTCGTCTGATTATGCAGCCCAACCGGCCGCCAAAGACGATATTCCTTCCGTAGATGTGGACCAACCCGTCATGGAAGATGATGTTCCATTTTAACTTTTGAATAATAGAGGAAAATAAATTATGTCCGAAGAAATCGTAAATACTGAAGCTACAGCCGCTGCTGCTCCTGCTGCTGCGGCCGCCAAGGCCGAAAAACCGGCCGCCAGACCGTTTGGCAAAAAACGCTTTGAAAGCCGCCGCAAAGTATGCAAAGTGTGCGCGGAAAAAATTGACAATGTGGATTACAAAAATTTCCAGTTCGTCAAATCTTTCACCATGGAAAGCGGCAAAATTTTATCCCGCCGCATCACCGGTACTTGCGCCAAACACCAGCGCCAAATTACCAAAGCTATTAAACGCGACCGCAACTTGGCCATTTTGCCGTACTCGTTGCCGAAGAAATAAGTGTGAGGAGAATTTGAAATGAAAGTCATCTTGAGAGAAAACGTGAAAAACTTGGGCATGGCCGGCGATATCGTAGAGGTAAAAGCTGGTTACGCCAGAAACTTCTTGCTGCCCCAAAATATGGCAGAAGTCGCCACCGCGGGTGCGATTAAAAATTGGCAATTAGGCGCTGACCGCCGTGCCAAAAAAATTGAAGCGGAACTGAAAGAAGCCCGCGCCATTGCCGAAAAGTTAGAAGGCGTAGTCTTGCCTTTTACCAAAACCGTAAATGGTGACGGCGTAGTGTTCGGCTCCGTCAACAAAGCTGACATTTACAAAGCGTTGGTCGCTTTGGGTCACAAAATCACCAAAGACAACATTGAACTGAATATGCCGGTCAAGGCCTTGGGTGAAACAGAAGTGGGCATTTATTTGAAACCCACTGTTACCGCCAAAATCAAAGTCAAAATTGAAGCTTTGACGGAAGTAGAACCCAAAATCGCCGACGCTAAAAAAGAAGCTCCAGCTGAAGCTAAATAACTTAGCTGCATTTCAATTAGGTTCTCAATTTATCCCGCTTACCTTATATATAGGTGAGCGGGATTTTTGAGTACCTTACAGGACACCCCAGGCGGGAGCCTGGGGATGAATGCAAAAGCCTATATCTTCTTTTCCTTGCATCGACGGTGGGAGTAAATGAA
>CAJOLM010000129.1 GCA_905235355.1 uncultured Elusimicrobiales bacterium | reverse complement strand
GTACAAAAACGACCAAGCGTGGAAGATCCCCGATTACAAATTTCGGGGATGGTTCCTTTATTTAATGACAGCGTGAGAGCATTTACGCTTATTGAATTACTAGTTGTCGTACTAATTATCGGCATATTGGCAGCTATCGCCTTGCCGCAATATGAAAAAGCGGTGCTGAAAAGCCGTTACGCCACTATGAAACCGTTGGTGCGCGCCTTGGCGGATGCGGAGGAGCGGTATTATTTAGCTAATAATGAATATACCACCTCCTGGGAAAACTTGGATATAGACAGCCCCGCTTATACAGATCAATACGCAGAGGGTAGTGGCATAGCGAGAAAATTTTCCTGGGGAACATGCACATTGTGGAGAGATGGTCCAGGATGCCAAGATTTAAATGGAAGAATTGCATATAACCGTATCAATCAACACTCTTCATATAGTCACGCCGGTGAACAATTATGCACGGCTTATAGTACAGATTTAAGTTCTATAGAAAATGAAATTTGTAAAGCAGACTCCGGCTTATCTGCCCCTAGTCAAACGGGAGATTATTATACCTATTGGTTCTGGTAATAGTCCGTGCCGGACTTTAACTGAAAAACTTAATGGAATTAGGCAGTATTACGTCTTCCATGACGCTTAAAGCGTAAGAGTCCGTCATGCCGGCAATATAGTCTACAATAATCGTGTCGCGCAGGGACGGATCCTCGTGATAGGCTTTGGTCATAGAAGCCATGTAATTGGCAAAGCTGGTCGCGGTTTGTTTGCCTTCGCGTTCATAAGCGGTGTAATCAAAGCCGTACTTATCAAAAATCGTGCGGAAATAATCAAACAAAGCCGCAATACATTTATCTATGGTTTCCTTGCGCTGGCGCATTTGGCTGTTGTGATAAATGCGCTCATAGTTAAATGTTTTCAGCTCGGAAATAATATCTGTTTTCTCCGGCGAGAAACCAATGCAATCTTTGTCTTTGGAATAATCTATTAAATCCAGTATCAGCGTGTTGATAATTTCCCCGTTAGAGGTGCCGATTTCGTCCTGCACAATCAGCGGGATATCTTCGGTGGTAATCAGCCCGGCTTTGACGGCGTCTTCAATATCGCGCCCTAGATAAGCAATTTTGTCCGACACGCGCACAATACACCCCTCGTAAGTGGTGGGCAAACAATGGCGGTCATGTATGGCTTCTAAATCATTAGGGACGGTGGTGGGGCGCAGTTGCTTGGTCACAAAATCTTCGCCGCAATGGCATAAAATGCCGTCCTTTACTGCATAGGTTAAATTGAGTCCTTCGCCGTAATTGGCCAGGTGCTCCACCACGCGGTAGCTGTTGACTTCATGTAAAAAAAGGGTAGGCGCGATGCACGCAGCCAGGGCGCGCTCACCTTCGTGTCCAAAGGGCGCGTGACCTATATCGTGTCCCAGGCCAATGGCATAGGCCAGGTCTTGGTCCAGCTGCCAATTTCCGCTTTGATTGAGTCCGCGGCAAATAGCGGCGGCAATCGTCGCCACATGCAAAACGTGTTCAATGCGCGTGCAGATGTGGTCATTATCGGGCGCAAAGAAAACTTGCGTTTTGTGTTTCAAGCGTCTGAACGGCAAAGAGTGAATAATTTTGGTTTGGTCCCGAAAATACTCCCCGCGCACGTCCGTCTTTTGCGGGCGGGTGCGTTTGAAGTAAATTTCATTTCCAAACGGATTTTTATTCATAAAATTATGATACCATAATAAAAGGAGCTTGGCGCACTATGACACAAAATCCGGTTATCTTTCAAGGTACGTTTGACCCGTTTACTTGTGGGCACTTGGCGGTGCTTACACAAGCGCTGGCGGTGTTTGGGCAAGTGCGCGTGCTGCTGCTCATTAATCCGGACAAAAAGCCACTGTTTTCCGTAGATGAGCGGGAAAAATTAATCCGGGAAATCACAGCGGATTTTCCGGGCGTGAGTGTGGACCATTTTGACGGGCTTTTGGTGGATTACATGCGCGCGCGCGGGCTGACAGTATGCGTGCGCGGCGTGCGTAATCAAACAGATGCGGCTTATGAGCTGCGTAATCATCAGCTTAGCAGCGCGTTGTATCCGTCGTTAAAAACCTTTCTTTTTGCCTGCCGACCAGAGTGGAGCGCGGTGAGTTCTTCACAAGTTAAAGAAATGTATCAGCAAGGCTGCTTGCCCGCGGCGTGGGCACCCGAAACGGTGCGGCGCGCCTTAAGCAAAAAGCTATCCCATTAAAATTTCTCCGACGAGACATAGGACTTAAGACCTATTTTTAAAATGGGTCTTTTTTCATGTGCGGAGCTTTGTTAATTTTTCTATAATATATGTGGAGATGGATAAAAGGAGCCGCTTATGCCTCGCGCAACAAATAATTTGATGCGTACAGGATATCCCACACAGCAGGTTGTGAAGGGGAGAGCGGCGTATTGTATCAACAGAACAAAAGCGTTGTGTCCGTCCATTGTCCCCAATCGTTTTGTGAAATATCAGGCCGAAATCTATGCAAAGATTTCGGCCTTCTTTTTGGCCTTCCTTTCTTGTTTTACTTGTGTGAAATCTATCGCGTGGCTGCTGATAGTCTGTATTTTAACCGGCAGCGTAACACCTAGCGCATTGCAAGCGCAAGAATTATCAAAAAACCAACGCAGCCGTGTGGCAGCTAAATTTAACCCCACTAATAAACACGACGATGTATCGGAAACTATACAAGCCTTAGACAAAGCGTTGAAGGTGCAGGTAGACGGACACGTAGCTGGGGTAAAAGGGAAGACATCAGAGGTAGCGGGTTTAGGGATGAAGGCGA
>CAJOLM010000128.1 GCA_905235355.1 uncultured Elusimicrobiales bacterium | reverse complement strand
GGAAGATTCTCAACTACAACCTTGAGAATGACACTTATTTTTATATATCAAAATAAATCTAACTGCCACCTCATCGCCTACTCTATCCTGAACCCCGCGCTGGGCGCGGGGTTTTCAAGCACGTGAAACTCCCCGAGCTCCCGCCTGGGGTGTCCTGTAAGGTACTCAAAAAGCAAGTCAAGCGCCCTTTTTTACCTCCCCCGCCACACGTTTTTTTCTATTATAAAAAACCCTGCCGGAACCCATAGACAAAATGCTAAAATATAATAGACTGAATATATTACCAGGGGTTTGAAAAATTATGGAAAAAAATTTATCTTCTGCTGTGTTTCATTGTGTGCAGCCTGCTGCGCCGCAACAAAACGCAGATTTACCGTCGGGTTATGGCACCACCGAAAGTTACTTACTCCCGAAAGACCCGGCCTGGATGTTCCTATTTTGGGAAATTACCAACGCTACTTTTGATTATGTGCGCGGTCAATATGGCAGCTTGCTGGACAACTCCCGCACCATTATCCGCTTGTATGACATCACGGGCGTAAACTATTTTGACGGCACCAATGCCAATACGCATTATGATATGCCGGTGGTGTTTGATGCCAAAAGTTGGTACATACACGCTCCGCAATCCGGCCGCAGCTATATTGCAGATTTAGGCTTTCTCACGCCGGACGGCCAATTTATTATGCTGACCCGCACCAATGTAATTACCTTGCCGCCGGGCAAAGTGTCTGATATTATTGACGACCAATGGATGAGCGTAGAAGGCGATTTTATGAAGCTCTTGCAAATGTCCGGCGCGGAATTTATCGGCCTGGGTGCCAGCGAACGGCTGCACATGATGGACCAACGCTGGAAGCTTTCGCAGCTGCCGGGATTAGGGCCCAGCTCCACGATGTCGTCCTGGACTTCGTTTGCCTTGCACACCGCCGCACCCGCCGAAACGGACGACGATTTATGGCTCAAAGCCGATTGCGAAATTATTGTCTATGGCTCGGCCTCACCCAATGCCATTGTGACCATTAACGGCAAAGAAATACAGTTAAAAGACGGCAAATTTTCCTTCCGCCAGGCTTTGCCCGCCGGAGCGAATTTGGATTTGCCTATCCACGCGCGCAACCCCAAAGGGGATAAAACGCGCGACGTACATATCAAAGCCGCACGCGAACAGGGGAAATAAATATGGGACAAGAAAAAGGTTATTTAGCACTGGTACTGCACGCGCATTTGCCGTTTATCAAGCACCCGGAATATCCGGATTTCTTGGAAGAAGATTGGTACTATGAAGCCATGGTGGAAACCTATCTGCCGCTACTAAATGTATTTGAAAATTTGGTGGCGGAAGGGGTGGATTTCCGGCTGACCATGTCTGTCACGCCGCCTTTGTGCAATATGATGAGCGACCCGCTGCTGACCGAGCGTTTTAAACACTATTTAAATCAGCGCGTGGAGCTGTCCGGCAAAGAATTAGACCGCACTCGTGGCACCGAATTTGCCGCCGTGGCGCAAATGTACCACGATAAATTCTGCCGTCTGAAAGATTTGTTTGAAAACACCTATCACAGCCATGTACTGGAAGGGTTTAAAAAATTCCAAGACATGGGCAAACTGGAAATCATTACCTGCGGTGCGACCCACGGCTATTTGCCGCTGATGGTACACAAAGAAAGCGTCAATGCCCAAGTGAAAGTGGCCGCTAATGATTACCGCATGCGCTTTGGCAAAAGCCCGCGCGGCATTTGGCTGGGTGAGTGTGCGTACAATCCCGGCGACGATAAATTTCTGCGGGATGAAGGCATACGCTTTTTCTTTATGGAATCACACGGCATTTTGCACGGCACCCCGCGCCCGAAATACGGCATTTATGCGCCGGTGTATTGCCCGCAAACAGGCGTGGCTGCTTTTGCACGCGATATGGAATCGGCCCAACAGGTGTGGAGCGCGGACTCCGGCTACCCCGGCGACGCACGCTACCGCGAATTTTACCGTGACCTGGGCTATGATTTAGATTACGATTATATTAAACCCTATCTGCACTCCGACGGTGTGCGCCGCAATATTGGCATGAAATATTGCAAGATTACCGGCAAAGTGCCGCTTAATCAAAAGGCGCCGTACAATCCGGCCGAAGCGCGCAGCGTGGCGGCCGAACACGCGGGCAACTTTATGTTTAACCGCCAAAAACAAATTGAATATTTGGCCACGCTCATGGACCGCAAACCGCTAGTCGTTTCTATGTACGACGCAGAGCTGTACGGGCACTGGTGGTATGAAGGCATTGATTTCTTGGAATTTTTATTTAAGAAAATCCATTATGACCAGCAGGATATTAAACTGATTACCCCCATGGAATATTTGGAAATGTACCCGGTCAATCAAACGGTACAACCGTCCATGTCCTCTTGGGGTGATAAAGGATATCACGACGTGTGGCTCAATGCCGGCAACGATTGGATTTACCGCCACCTGATTAAAGCAGCCGAGCGTATGCGCGACCTGGCTAATCAACATCCGCATGCGGGCGGGCTGTTAGGCCGAACCTTAAATCAAATGGCGCGCGAACTGCTGCTGATGCAATCGTCCGACTGGGCGTTTTTGATGACGACAGGCACTGCCAAAGAGTACTCCACCAAACGCACCAAAGACCATGTGCAACGCTTTAATGAATTGTATGAACAAGTCAAACACAACCGCATCAACGAAGCGTATGTATATGATTTAGAGTGCAAGGACTCTATCTTCCAAGGCATAGATTACAATGTTTATTCTACCGCCGCCAAAGATAAAGTATTAGAACAATATAAAT
>CAJOLM010000127.1 GCA_905235355.1 uncultured Elusimicrobiales bacterium | reverse complement strand
GGATATGACGCAAGCCGATACGGCCGCTGCCGCTGCTGTGGTAGATTTGCCGTCTGAAGAATTTTTAGAACAGGCTGCTAAAGAGATAGAACAAGCACCCGCGCAAACCCCGTCACCTGTTGCCCCAGCGGTGGAAAAAACGGCAGAACCGCTAGCTGAAAAACTTCCGGCCATCTCCCAGGTTGCGCAGCCCGCTCCCGCAGCAGAAGAAGTATCCAAACAAACCGTTTCCACTGCCAGCCCGATTGAGGAATATTTTAATACCATGCGCGGTGGGGATTTGGGAAATATTTTGGGTATGCCCGACCCGCGGCTTAACTCTGATGCAAATTTAGCGCGCACGTTAGAAAAACAAACGGCGCAAAATGTGTTACCCTCGGAGCAACCCGCCCCGGAGCCAGAACTGATAGCAGCCGACAAACAACGCGCCGTAACGGAAGTGCCTGACGAAAAAGCAATTACTCAGAGCGCTGCGCAACAACTAATTTCCGATCCGCAAGAAGCAAAAACAGCTGGCGTAACGCCGGAAGATGAAACAGCCGCTGTATCTGAAAAACAATCTTTAGAACTGACGGATATTGCACCTGCCGGGCTGGGTACTCCGTTAGGATATACCGAGGAGAAAACTTCTGAGTTACCTCCTTCGCAAGAGACTGTAGAGCAAGCGGAACAGGAGCCTGCATTGCCCGTCACAAAAGAGACGGATCCGTCACTAGAACCTGTTACACAAGACGCACCGACGGCGGAAGATGCCCCTGTACCTACACAAGCAGATCAGGACGCACAAACCGTGCGCAATATTTTAGCCGGCACGCTGCGTTTGCAAACTGCGCAACCGCAAGTAAACGAACCTATTAAACAAGTGGAAATGCCAGAGGCGCAGCCCACAGAAGAACTTACGGCCCAACGCCCGCTGGAGCAGCGGGTAGTGCAACATCAGCAAATTACCCGCAAACAACGCAAAAATCCATATTTGTGGCCGGCGGTGATTACGACGGTGCTGGTGGTAATTCTAGGGGGTGCTTGTGTGTGGCATTATACGCACCCGGCTGATACGCAGGAAGCAGAGGTGGATGAATTATTGCCTGTTGCCCAAACCGTTTTGAGCGCGCCGGAGCCCGTAGTTGCGGCAGCGCCTGTAGTCAAAAAAACACCGGAAGAAATTGCCAAAGAAATTGTGCAACAGTATAAACTGGATGCAAATCGCGGCACGATTAGTCAGTACCTGGCACAACGCTACCGCACCAAATTAGCAGAAGGGTATGTGGGACAATGGTCCGCCGAACCCTTGCACCGGGACGCATATATAGTAAAATATCGTTTGACCAAAACGCGCCAGGAACCGATTGTATATATTTTCCAAGTGGACACGGCAAAAAAACAATTGACCGGAGCGCTTAATAATATTACACTGGATTTAGTGGGAAAACTCAATTAGGAGAGGGTTATGGCAGAAAACGTACAAGCAACTGCAGCAGGTAATGGTAAATATAAAACACTTATCATGGACGATTTGTTCCAGATCATGAAAAAGAACAATGCGTCTGATATTCACTTGACGGTCGGCGTGCCGCCGGTATTGCGTGTGCAGGGTAAACTGTATCAATTATCGCAATATGAAGCGCTTACGCCGGAAGTGGCGCAGCGTTTGATTTATTCTATTATGACTGACGACCAAAAGCAAATGTTTGAAGACACATTAGAGGCGGATTTCTCTTTCGGTTTAAAAAGTTTGGGTCGTCTGCGCGTGAACGTATATAAACAAAAAGGCTGTGTGGCGGCTGCTTTGCGTTCTATTCCAAACGAATTTAAGAGCTTTGAAGAATTAGGTTTACCGGCGGTTATATACAATTTGATGAAGCTGGAGAAAGGTCTTATCTTAGTTACCGGGGCCACCGGTTCAGGTAAATCTACCTCTCTGGCCAGTATGATTGACTATTTAAATTCCCATGAAAGCAACCACATTATCACGGTAGAAGACCCGATTGAGTTCGTGCACCCGCACAAACGCAGTATTGTGAACCAGCGCGAAGTGGGCGCTGATACCAAGTCCTTCCAGGCTGCCTTAAAACACTTCCTGCGCGAAGACCCGGATATTATTCTGGTGGGCGAGTTGCGCGATATTGAAACGATTGAAGCGTGTCTGACGTTGGCTGAAACCGGTCACTTGGTATTTGCTACCTTGCACACCAACGACGCTATTCAATCTGTCAACCGTATCATTGACGTGTTCCCCGCTAACCAGCAGCCGCAGGTACGAACGCAGCTGTCCTTTGTGCTGGAGGCCATTATTTCGCAGCAACTGTTGCAAGGCACTAATGGCAAACGCGTCATGGCTGCCGAAGTGTTAATTGCCAACGCTGCTATCCGCAACCTCATCCGCGACGGAAAAGCCGAACAGATGATGAGCACTATGCAAACCAGTGCCAGCCAGGGCATGATTACCATGAACCAAACGCTGGGCGATTTGTATCTGCAAAAGAAAATCACGTTCCAAGAGGCGCTGTTGCACTCCAGCGACCCGTCCGGCCTAAAGGGATATTTGCAGCAAAAAACCGGGCAGAACTCGTTTAAATAAGAGTAGTTTTGTTATAGAAGGCGGGAGCCTGGGGATGAATGCAAAAGCCTATATCTTCTTTTCCTTGCATCGACGGTGGGAGTAAATGAAAAGGTAATAAGATGATACATCGAGAAACAAGGAAAAGAAGATATAGGCCGAACAATGAAATTGTTCGAATAGAAAGAAGCCCCGAGCGGAAGCTCGGGGAGTTTCACGTTGGTAATACGGTCCTAGAAATGATTTAATATTATTTTTGGAGACAGGTATGATAAAAAAGTATGTCGTAAATGTGGTAGTTTAGAAGTTATTAAATG
>CAJOLM010000126.1 GCA_905235355.1 uncultured Elusimicrobiales bacterium | reverse complement strand
GGACTTATTTTAAGAGGATAAAAAGAGATTGTCTTAAATTGTTTCGGAAAACGTCGTCGGAATAGTCTCATATGTATTGAACCCTAACAGCCCTATTTTCAACCATTTTTCACCTCCTTATTTCCAACCAAAAAAGACAAAAAATACCCCGCACAAAGTATGCGGGGTGTTTAGCAAATAATTAACAGACCTGATCTTATTTCTGCGTAGCTTTTAAGGCGTCCAGGCTTTTGGTAAATTCTTGTCCTGCTTCAGCCACGTTGCGCCCGGCAGGTTGTTGGAACGGATACAACCCGAACTGTGGCATGGCCGCGTACAAGTGGTCAAAGATGTCAGCTTGTATCGCTTCATATTTGAGCCAATCGGTCGTGGCGGCGAAGCAATATATTTCCAACGGCAAGCCCGTCGGCCCCGGATCCAACTGACGCACCATGCAAGTCTGCGTGGAGTCCACCGTAGACAAATGCATTAAATAGGCCGCGGCATACGCACGGAAAGTGCCCAGATTAGTCAAGTGCCGGCCGTTGATAAGGTTTTCCTCAATTTTGCGTTTCTGATTAAAATTTTGTATTTCTTTCACTTTGTTCTGCAAATAATCTTCCAGCAGTTCAATTTTAGATAGACGTGCCAATGTTTCTTTATCTAAAAATTTCACCGTACCCACATCAATATTAATCGCACGTTTGATGCGGCGCACGCCGCTTTGCACCATGCCGCTCCAGTTTTGAAACGGACGCGATACTAAATCATACGCCGGCACATTGACAATGGTGTTATCAAAATTTTGCACACGCACCGTGGTCAGCGTAATGTCCACTACCGTCCCGTCCGCTCCGTGCGACGGCATGGTAATCCAGTCCCCAATTTTAAGCAACCTGTTGCTAGCCAGCTGAATCCCGGCGGCAAAGCCCAAAATCGGGTCCTTGAAAATTAACATAAACACTGCCGCCGCTGCAGACAACCCGGTAATTACATACATGGGTTTTTTACTAATGATAATAGAAATAATCACCAGCCCAGCCAGCAGATATACCACTATTTTCCCCGCTTGAAATACGCCGCGCAGCGGCACATTGGGGTTGCGCCCGTACAAATAATCCACCACATTAATGGCAGATGCCAGCGCAAACATAAAGCAAAGCGTACCGTAAATACCCACCAACCGCATCACAAACGCGTGCAAAATGGCGTCCTCTCCGGGCAGGAAAAATCCGTAAACGTGCATAATCGCCATGGCGGACAAAGCATACCCCGCCGCACCCAAAAAATGTGCATAATGAATCCCGTCTAATAAGCGCGGGAACTTTTTTTGCATGAAGCCGCTTTCAAACACCAGGCACAAAACCCATTTGGCACATTTTGCCAACAAATATATCAGTACAATCAGCCCAATGATACACAAAATTTCCGCACATAAATGGCTGGCACGTTCCGATAACCAATTAAGCTCCAGTAACCAACTAGCTAATTTTCCACTTAACATACATCCTCCCAGATAAAGTATTATAATAAGTGTATGAAAAAACTATTTCCTTTGGCAATCACTCTGTGCCTGGCTGCGTGTTATGCGCCATTAAATAATTCCGGCGTGAACACAACGAAAGCCTGGCTGGATATCCCTGCTAAAAAAACCGATTTTAAGGGCAGCCAATACGATTCCTGCTACCAATTCCGCCTGCATTTTGTGCCGGCGGAAGCCCAGGCGCAACTAGATTTGGCCGACGCGTGCATAGACCGCTGTTGCTGGCGCAGCGAAAAAGACGAAGTAGTGCTGGATTTTAATAAAAATTTTGAACGCAATCTCAAATTTTACGGACGCGCAGAAAAATATACTCCCGGAAAAATCACACTAAAAATCAGCCACTCTAATTTAGTAAACACAACGGGTGTAAAAATATCTCCGCGCGGAGCTATTAGCGCCAATGGCACAGTCAAACTTAAGGTTAAAACAGTGGAAGACCAGCAGCGCCTGGCCCAACTGGCGCAGCAATCCCGCAGCCAGCAAGCACGCTATAATGCGTTAAAAGCCGATAGAAACATACCAGATGCCGACGAAGAAGCCGAAGTCCTCTCCCAAGGCCAAAAACGTGCACAAGAGCTGGTGCAGCGGCGCGAAGGAACGCATATTGACCGCTATTTTTACGAGCTGGACAAAAAATACAAACAGCAAGGATATGTATATATAGTAGGAGAACGCTTTTATGCGGCGGCCCTGCAAGCCGACGGCAATTACCGCGTATCTTGCCGCGCGTATGTGCAATCCGGCGCCAGCGCAACGGCCTTGCGCAGCCGCACGGTTTCCTGTGGCGTGTGGATAGCGGATTTGGACCGCGGCACCGTCGCCCCTCAAGACGGCACCGCCCGGCAAATTAAAGTACAGCAGTAAAGAATTATTGGAAATAATAAATATTATTATCTAAATGCGCGCTATCATACGCACCTGCCAAAACCCCGCCGAGGCTCTGACACAAGTTTACCTCTTTTTCTGTCCAGCCATAACAAGCACATTTGCCTGCGTGCTCATCTTCTATATGCTGGTAATTACAAAAAAAGCGGGATTGTAAATCACCGAGTGCCCAGCCGCCCACAGAAGTCGTGTTCATAAACAGCATTGCTTTTCCGGGAATACCTAAATACCCTCCCTCATTTGTTGTATTGGTGGTAGGCATTTGTATATCTAACTCTTCAAATTTAGTGGCATAGTTGCCATTAGCCAGGTAATACATTTCTTGCGCGTTAGCAGCGGCACGGATTAGCACGAGCAATTGTGCATAGCGCGCTTTTTCTACTGTCTTTTGATACTGCGGCAGGGTAACAGCGGCCAGTATACCGATAATGAGGACAACGACCAATAATTCAATAAGCGTAAACGCGCGCACGCTGTTATAAAATAAAGGAGCCATCCCCGAAATTTGTAATCGGGGATCTTCCACGTTCTGCTGTTTTTGT
>CAJOLM010000125.1 GCA_905235355.1 uncultured Elusimicrobiales bacterium | reverse complement strand
ATAGAAGCTTAATTGACAAGCACGGATTGCCTATATCCCCTTGCCAATTTTTACACCAATCCAGTCTCATATGTATTGAACCCTAACAGCCCTATTTTTGCGCATTTTTTCACAAGGAAAACACCCCCCTTTTTTATCCTTCCGACCAATACGCCTGCCGATTTTTATATACTGTATATATGATAGCCATTTGGTTTCGCACGGTGTTTGGGTTCCGTCCGTACCACGCGCTGCGTCAGGCAGGGCGGTGGCATACCGCGCTGTTTGCGGTGTATATATTAATGGTCGGCGTGCTTATATTTAATTTATATTTTGCTTGGCAAGTGCATCAAAAACTGCCCGCTTTTTTGCGCGCCGTGCCGGAAATGACGTTTGAGCAAGGCCGCCTGCTCTCCCCCACCCAAAAAACAAATATTACCGTACCGCAAACCCCCTATCAAATTGTGCTGGACGCACACGCGGAAAAAGCCCCCACCCAGCAAGAATTTTTAACTGATAAAATTGTGCTGTTTGTGACGCAAAAATCTTTTTATATGCCCTCTGTGGCCGGGGTGAGCCAACAGCCGCTGCCGACGCAATTAACCGCCCAAATCAATCAGGCTTGGCTTGCGCAGCACGCTTCTACGCTGCGCAGTTTCTTGCAAAGCATGGCTTTTTTTGCATCTATTTTTGCCATGCTCTTGTTCCTGCTATTTTCTATTTTAATGGCGGCTTCCGTCGTGTTTTTTTGGGCGGGCATAAACCGCGTGCGTTTGCCCGCGGGCGTCATCTGGCGCTGGGCCATATTTTTGCAAGGGCCGGCACTGGTGCTATGGACCGTGCATTTGCTTGTAGGCGTACCGCTTTTTGTATTTGCCGTATTTATTTTATTTAATATTTATGTCCAGCAAATTTTTAATACCTTGCCGGACACACGAGGAAACCATGCT
This sequence comes from uncultured Elusimicrobiales bacterium, assembly GCA_905235355.1. GTDB lineage: Bacteria > Elusimicrobiota > Elusimicrobia > Elusimicrobiales > Elusimicrobiaceae > Avelusimicrobium. The sequence continues at coordinate 2,049 of CAJOLM010000125.1, read as the reverse complement.
GCTTAAAATCATACGCAAATTCAGCTCTGCTCATCATCTGCCGCATTATGACGGCCCCTGCAAGAACCTGCACGGACACACCTGGAAAGTAGTGTTTGTGCTGGAAGGCCCCGTGCAAGAAAACGGCATGGTACACGATTTTAAAGTGCTTAAAAAACTATTAGATGACCAGCTGCCCGACCATCAATATTTAAACGATTTGCTGCCTAATCCGACGGCAGAAAATTTGGCGCCTTACTTGTTTGCCAAAACAACGGACGCACTTAAACCGCTGGGGCTTACGCTCAAAACCTTGGAGCTGTGGGAGAACGAAAATGCAGCAGCCGTCGTGGAAGGTTAACGAGATTTTTTATTCTATTCAGGGCGAAGGCCGCCACGCCGGGATGCCCGCGGTATTTTTGCGCTTGTCGGGTTGCACCATGGGATGCGATTTTTGCGATACAAAATACGCTTTCTCCGGCGGACAAGAGATGAACAGCTTGCAGGTGCTGGTCGGCTTATCCGCCTATCCGTGCAAAACTGTTGTTATCACGGGCGGGGAGCCTTCAGAGCAGGATTTGCCCGCGCTTATCAGCACGCTCAAACTGGCCGGATACACCGTGCATTTGGAAACCAACGGCGCGCACGATTGTGACGTAAGCAAAGCAGATTTTATATGCGTCTCGCCTAAAAAGCACGTGTCAGAAGCCATGCTTAAAAAGGCGCACATTATTAAATTAGTGGTCAGCACGCAAACCGATTTGAAAGAAATTGAAAAATATTATGCGTATGAAAACGATCAGACGCAGCTTTATTTACAACCCGAAAGCAATAAACAGGAGAACATAGACCTATGCGTAAAACTGGTAAAAAATCATCCGTCAGCACGTCTAAGCGTGCAACTGCACAAGCTCATACATATAAAGTAAGCGAAGCGAAAATTTTGCAAAATATCCGCGAAATATTGGCCTATATCGGCGACAATCCGGACCGTGAAGGTTTGCACGAAACACCCAAGCGCATTGTGAAAAGCTGGGCCAAGCTGTTCGGCGGCTATAAACAAAAACCGCAAGACGTGCTCAAAACCTTTACCGAAGGCTCTTGCGAAGAAATGGTGGTGCTCAAAGATATTGAATTTTACTCCACCTGCGAACATCACTTGCAGCCGTTCTTCGGCACAATTAGCATTGGCTATTTACCCAAAGGTAAAGTGCTGGGCATTTCCAAATTGGCACGCCTGGTGGAAGTATATGCGCGCCGCCTGCAAATCCAGGAAAAACTGGTGGCGCAAATTGCAGATAGTTTAATGGAAACGCTGCATCCGCACGGCGTGATGGTGGTGTGCAAAGCCAAGCACATGTGCATCAGTTCGCGCGGCATTGAAAAGCACAATGCCATTATGCTCACAAGCGCGATCCGCGGTGCGTTTACCAAAATGGAAGTGCGCAACGAATTTTTAGAAATGATTAAATAGGAGAAAACATGTCCACCTCGTTATTTTCAAATGTAGCTAGCGAATTTGACTTACGTCTGCAGGTACAAAAAGAATTTTTTGCAGGTTACCACACTATCATTGAAGATAACCGCGTGGACTTTATTATTTCCACCTCCAAGGAGCAACTGTATCAGCAATCGTTTTTATGGGCCGAAAGCAAACTGCACACTATCCCGTTGGAAACCATGTTTGCCCAGTTGCTCCTTACCATTAATCCCTTGCTGTCCAGCGGGGAGATTCTTCCCCCCAAATTTTTAGGTGTATTTGATAAAAAGCAAATTTCGTTTATTGAGTACCACCACATCTTGGAAATTTTTAATCTAAACGATTTGAACTGGAACGAACGGCCTTCGGGGGTTTCGCAAAAAACAGTCAACACTATTACTCCGTACTTAAAAAACAAAATCACGTTTCAGTTTGATAGTGAAAGTGCGGAACTTAAAAAATTTATTGCCAAAAATTTTGTTACAGAAAACACCCGTACTATTAAATTAAAAGTTACTAAAAACAATTTTATTGCTATCTACAACAAATGGGTTAAAGACGTTTACCCCTCTATTTTAATTAAAGACGAA
>CAJOLM010000124.1 GCA_905235355.1 uncultured Elusimicrobiales bacterium | reverse complement strand
ATTCCGAAGAATTGGCGCAGCGCATTGATGACGAAATTTCCGATACGTTGCGCACGGCTTATGCCCGCGCGAAGGAAATTATCACATCGCACCGCGTGCAATTTGACGCACTGGTGGCGCGGCTGCTGGAAAAAGAAGTGGTGGAAGCGGCGGAAATTGACGAAATTTTGGGCTTGGCCCCTGTCAAACCTGCCGCAGCGGAACCCACGGAACCGATGGTAGAGAAATTGGCCGAACCGGCCGCTCCGGCTGAAGAAAAAGGCCCGCAGCAAGCAGAACTATTTTAGTCACACAAGAAGGAGTTTTATGGGAAAATATTTTGGAACAGACGGCGTGCGCGCGGTAGCGGGGCAGTTTCCGCTGACAGATGATTTTATTGAAAAGTTAGGTTTTTGCGCTTTGACAGAAATGAAGGCGTATGCCAAGCGGGAAAATCTAAAGCTGCAGGTAGTTATTGCGCGCGATACGCGTCTGTCCGGCCCGTCTATTTTGCAGGCGCTGTCTGCAGGTATCCGCGCAGCCGGGGCCGATGTGCTGGATATGGGTATTTCCACCACTCCTTCTGTGGCGTATGCCGTGCAGCATACAGGCAGCGTGTGCGGGGTGGTTATTTCCGCCAGCCACAATCCGCCGGAGTTTAACGGCATTAAATTTTTCTCCTCTAAAGGCTCCAAGCTGCCGGAAGAATTAGAAAATATTATTGAAGACGCTATTGAAAAAACAACCCAAGTGTCCGAGGCTACCGGTACCTACCGGCAAGCACCGGAACTGGTGACTGCTTACAAAAATTTCTTAGCTTCTACCGTAGATAGTGCTTTAGTAAAAGGAACTAAAGTGGTGCTGGATTGTGCTAACGGTGCGTCCTATCAAATTGCGCCGGATGTGTTCCGTATGTTGGGTATGCAAGTGATTACGCTGGCAGACAAAAATGACGGCGCGCTCATCAATAAGGACGTGGGTGCTTTGCATACGGAAAAAATGCAAGCGCGCGTGGTAGAAGAAAAAGCCGATATCGGTTTTAGCTTTGACGGCGACGCAGACCGCGTGATTGCTAGTGACGAAAACGGACGGCAATTAGACGGAGAATATATCATTTCTTCTTCTGCACTGGCGCTGCACGCTGCGGGTAAATTACCCGGCAATAAAGCTGTGCTGACCGTAATGGCTAATTTAGGCTGCATTAATTATTTAAAAGACAAAGGCGTGGAAGTGGCACTTACTCCCGTGGGGGACAAATATGTTTCGCGCGTGCTAGCGCAAGAGGGCCTTGCCGTGGGCGGAGAAACGTCCGGGCATATTATTTTTCCACAGCTATTAGCCACGGGCGACGGCATTTTATCTGCGTTGCAATTTTTACAATTTGCCAAAAAATCCGGCTTGCCGGTGAGTCAATTTGCAGGCACCTGGACTAAATATCCGGCAGTGCTGCGTGCAATCAAAGTACAGAGTAAGCCGGCGCTGGAAAATTTGCCCGGCTTTGCCGAAGGGATTAAAGATTTAGAAAATAAATTAGGCGGAAAAGGCCGCGTGTATGTGCGCTATAGCGGCACAGAGCCTAAACTGCGTATCTTGGTAGAAGGGGAAGATGAAGCATTAGTCAATCAAATTGCTGACGGTGCAGAAGCCCTTTACTGGTCCAAAACGGAGGCGAAAAAATGAGTTTAAAATTAGGTGTAAACATTGATCATATTGCCACGCTGCGCCAAGCGCGCCGGGCAACTTATCCGGACCCGCTAATGGCTGCAGAGCTATGTCTGTGGGTGGGGGCTGATTATATTGTGGTACATGCGCGTAATGACGAGCGCCATATCACGGAAAAAGATTTAGCACAGTTGTGCAAGTATTACGGTAAGAAAATCCACTTGGAGTGTAATTTCTCTGAAAAAATGCAAAAGCTGGCATTGAAATATAAACCCGGCTCTGTGTGCATTGTGCCGGAGCAACCCGGCGAAATTACCACCCAAGGCGGGCTTAAATTTACACCTAAAAATTTTGACCGCATCCGCGCAATGACCGAGGCCTTGCAGAAGAAAGGTATTAAGGTCAGCTTATTTGTGGACCCGGACTCGGCTTCTTTGCGCGCCGCGGCACGTTGTGGAGCAGACGTTGTGGAGTTATGCACGCGCGCGTACAGCGAAGCGACCACGAAAAAAGAACAAGCCAAATGTTTGCGCGAATTGGCCCTGGCGTCTTTACTAGCTAAAGAATTGGGCATGGAAGTACACGCCGGGCATGGCTTAAATTATGAAAATGTACTGGCGGTAGCGGATTTGTGCGGAGTAAGCTGCATGAATATCGGATTTGCCATTATTGCCCATGCGGTGCTGGCGGGTTTACCGCAAGCTGTATGCGCCATGAAAGAAAGACTGTAAGAGGTGTTTTATGTGCGGCATTATCGGATATGTGGGAAATAAAAATAGCGCACCCTTTTTAATTGATGGACTAAAAAAACTGGAATACCGCGGTTATGATTCTGCCGGGATTGCCGTCATAGAAAACGGCAAAGTGCGCCGCATCCGCGCGGTAGGAAAAGTGGCAGAACTGGAAAAAGTGACGCTGCTGGAAAGCCCCAAAGGAAGCTGCGGTATTGGTCACACGCGTTGGGCCACGCACGGTAAACCCAGCGAAGAAAATTCTCACCCGCACACCGATTGCAGCGGTGATATCGTTGTGGTGCACAACGGTATTATTGAAAACTATTTGCAACTTAAAGAACGCTTAAAAGCCCAAGGGCACAAATTTCAAAGTGAAACCGATACCGAAATTATCGCTCACTTGATTGAAGAAAATTTAAAACATATTACAGCCAAAACCAATACGGAGCGCCTTTTGTCTGCGGTGTTTTTGACCAATGCAGAGCTGCGCGGTGCGTTTGCGTACGGCGTGATGTGGGCCAAGACGCCTGAGCAAATTATCGGCGTGAAAAACCAAAGCCCGCTGGTAGTAGGTGTGGGCGAGCAAGAAAATTTTTTAGCTTCGGATGTGCCCGCGTTTTTAAAAAAC
>CAJOLM010000123.1 GCA_905235355.1 uncultured Elusimicrobiales bacterium | reverse complement strand
ACCCGCCCCGGCGCCACGCCTGTTTCCGCCGAGGAAGAACTCGCACGTACGCTGAAGCTTATTAAAACCGTCCGCGCGCGCTGGCCGAAGGTCACCCTTTCCCAAGATACGTTTAAAATTCTCGTCGCGCTGGAGGGGCTTAAAAACGGCGTTAGTATCATTAATGATGTCAGCGGTACGCCGGACCCGGAAATGTTTAAGCTCGTCAAAGATTTTAACGCGCAGCTGGTGCTCATGCACACGCGCGGCACCCCGCAAACCATGCAATCTATGACGCAATACAAGGACCTGCTCGGAGAGATTAAAGATTTTTTGGCTGAAAAAATCGCCCAGGCCCAGCGCGCCGGGCTGAAAAAAGAGCAACTGATTATTGACCCCGGCTTTGGCTTTGCCAAAACGCGTGAGCAAAATTATCAGCTGCTGGCGCACTTGCCGCTTTTTAAAGAGTTGGGGGTGCGGTTGCTGATTGGCCTTTCGCACAAAAAGTTTTTAAGCCAACCCGGCGAAAAAGCACCCAAACGCAAGACCCAAACCATTTGTGCCAATTTGATAGCCCTGCAGGCCGGGGCGGATATTTTGCGCGTACACGACGTGCGCGAAACAAAAAAAGCAGTCCATTTTTTTGCAGAATTGGAGGCGTATCAATGAGTAAAGTATATTTAACACAAGCAGGTTCTTTTCACGCTATGCACAGCCATAACGGCACGTTGGCCGAGCCGCTGCACAAGCATTTGTTCCGCTACGAGGCCACTTTTTACGGCGATATTAATGAGGAGCATTTTCTCATTGATTTCCGCCAAATCAGCAATCTGTTTAAAACAGAACTGGAAAAACAATTAGACGGCTCTGATTTAACCACCTTTTTGCCGTTTCCGACGGCAGAATCGCTGGCTATTTGGCTGTATGAGCGCGTTAAAGCCAAAATGCCGCAGCTGTTTAGCATCAAAGTAGCCGAAGATACAGACCGCTGGGTAGAGTACCGGGGCGAAGAATAATGGCACTCGCTATTTTGGGTCTAGGCAGCAACCAAGGTACCCCCAAAGAAAATTTAGACCGCGCGGTGCAGGCACTGGCGGCCCTGGGTACTGTGCAAGAAGTGGCGCCTTATATTCTGTCCAAACCCGAAGGTTATGACGCGCAGCCCGATTTTGTAAATACGATTGTACTATTAGATACCCAACTGGCTCCTGCCGAATTACTGCGCCAATTAAAAGCATTGGAAACGCAGCTCGGGCGCGTGCCGACTTTCCCCAACGGGCCGCGGGTAATTGACCTGGATATTTTGTTTTATGATGACCAGGAAATTTTTGACACCGACGCCATGCTCTTTGTCCCCCACCCGCGTTTGCACCAGCGCGAATTTGTATTAAAACCGCTTAGCTATTTGCGGCCGGATTTGGTCCACCCGACGATGGGTAAGACCATTACCCAGCTTTACCGCGAATTAATGCGAAATAAAGGTGCTCCCACCTGCAAAATTTTGTAGAATTTAGGTAATCATTATTGCGGAAATAACATGAAGAAATTAGGTTTACTTTGTTTAGCTGTGCTCTTGTTGGCTGCTTGTTCTCAAAACAAGAAAGCCCCGGGGCGCGTTGGGCAAATGTATTTTACTTCTATTTCTTTTGTGAGCAGCAGTAATGAGATAGAGCCGTCTTGCTATAAACAAATAGAAGAGGCGGCCCGGGTATATAAGAAAAACCCGGAAGTGCGCGTTACCGTGCGCGGTTATACCGATTCCCTCGGTACTAAAGAAGCCAACTTGCACTTATCTAAAGTGCGCGCGCAAAAAGTGGCGCAAGCATTGCAAGAAAAAGGCGTTGCCAAAGAGCATTTGTTCGTCAGAGGATATGGGCCGGTGAAGCCGGTCGCCTCTAACAACACGCCCGAAGGCCGCCAAAAAAACCGCCGGGTAGAAATAGAATTTCCCTACCCTGCTAATTAATTTGTAAACACACCGCTCACCCAGGGCGGAGTGAAAATCAAGGAGGCATACGTGAAGAAAGTAGCTTTACTCTGTGTGGTAGCGCTGTGTTTAGCGGCCTGCCATTGTGAAAGAAAAACCACCGGCACCCCGTGCCGCAAAGCCACCTGCCAATGTGCAGCTGGCAACAAACAGGCTTGCAAAGCGCACAAACATGGCAAGAACTGCAAATGCGCCAAATGCAAAAAAGCCCATGCTCAAAAAGCAGCCAACAAAGCGGCTGTCAAACCGGCTCCCGCCAAAACCGCTGAAGCCAAAGCAGCCGAACACTCTGCCGCGTTGAGCACCCTCGGTACTGTCAAAACCCAAGGCAACAAAGTGTCCTTGAACTATAAAGAGCCGATCCGCTTCGGTCACAACAGTGATGTCGTGGAAGATGCTTCTTATAGCGATTTAGACGCTACCGCTAAGATATTAAAGAAATACCCGGATACAAAAGTAACCATCAAAGGTTATTCCGATTCTTTGGGTGATCCGGCTTACAACGTGGACCTGTCCCAACGCCGCGCCCAATCCGTGGCTGACGAACTGGTCAAACGCGGTGTAAAGGCTGAAAACGTAACCGCCGTCGGTTATGGTGCTGCCAACCCGGTCGCTTCTAACGATACCGCTGCCGGCCGCCGCATGAACCGCCGTGTAGAACTTGAGCTGGAAACCAAATAGTTTTTAGCTAAACTAAAACCCCGCTCACTAGAGCGGGGTTTTTTAGCCAACAGTTTCTCTGGTCTGCATAATTTACTTTAAAGTAATTTATATTTATTCCAGGTAATACCACGCCACACAAGTGTTTCATACGGTGTACCTCCCTAAGATGAACACACCTTATTAAGGACAGTATTTGTAGTATCCGCCAAACACTCCTTCGTACTGCGTTTTGCAATAGGCAACGCATATTGAGGATACTGTATATAGGCTATCCTCCGATAATTCCCATCACTAAGCACTTCTTCTGTATAATTTTTAACAAAGCCCGCCACCTTTAGTCTTCGTGGCTATATCCAAAATCGGCCTAATAGAACTTTTTGTTGGTAATACGGTCCTAGAAATGATTTAATATTATTTTTGGAGACAGGTATGATAAAAAAGTATGTCGTAAATGTGGTA
>CAJOLM010000122.1 GCA_905235355.1 uncultured Elusimicrobiales bacterium | reverse complement strand
AAGTTATTAAAACCGCCAGCTGACCGCGGCGGATAATTCACTGCGCGTATCCGGCCCGGTAAGTACAAAATTTTTCCAGCGGCGGGTCTCAGCCTGCAGCTGATACTCGCCGAGCACATGAAGCCCTTTCCAAATTTTTATGTCTATGCCCGCGCCCAGCAGGAGCAACGGAGTGCTGCCGTCTAACGTATGCGTTTGCAAGGGAAATTTACTTTTATATTTTGCTTGCCCCGCGCCAAGTAACAAGTATAATTGCGGCTCTGTATTAGGTGTGAGCGTGATGCGCAACAGGGCGGCCCAACTGTCGCGCTTAATGGGTGTAATCATGGAAGTGGCCATATCATGGGCTTTTAATTTTTCTACTTGTGCCCCGACGGCAAAAACAGAAGATAAAGGGAGTAATGCGGTTGCGCGCCAACCCGTCATACGACGCGTAATTTCACTGTTGTCGGCATCTTTTACCGCGCCAAAAGAAGCGAGTGCGTGGTCTTGGATTTCCAACCAAGGGCGGGACTTGTGCGACGGAGTATCACTCGCTACTGTTTGCGAGGTGGGGCGATAGTCATGATAAATTTGCGCGCAAATATCACGTGCGGGGCTGATGAGCAGCGAGCCGAAAACGAGTAAGCGGACCAAGTGCCGCATATGCGATCCTCCGAAAATATCAGAGACATTTTATAAAAAGGCCCGCGGGGGTTTATATAACTTGTTTCTAACGGCAAAATGATTTGTTTTGATTAGAGGTTGTGACGGGAGGATTTAGTAAAACGGCGTCAAAACGGCCTGCAAAAAAGGGGGGAAAATTGTAAAAAAAGCGAATTAAAAGCTGCGGCTGCCCCCAATTTCCCAAAAAAGGAAAGGCCCTATCTCTCTTTTGAAAAATGATTTTTTTGCCAAATTGCGTGACGGAGTGGCTTTTTTATGATATAGTAAAACTAGCCGAATATTTTACAGGAGAAAAATAGCTATATAAGGAGCAAGTTAAATGAAAAAACCTCTTATCCTTACAGTTTTAACACTTGTGTTCGCAGTAAGTTGCGCCTTTGCCGCTCCCGGGCAAGTAGTTACATTTGGCAAATACTACCAGGATAAGGAGGGGAAAAAACGGACTGCGCTGGAGTGGCTTGTACTAGATGACAAAGACGGCAAAACCCTTCTAATTACAAAAAATGTTATAAATGCTGTTCCTTTCCATAATGTGCGGGAAACGGTCACTTGGGACAATTCAGATTTAAGGAACTGGCTTAATAAAAATTTCCTGCGCGACGCATTTTCCAAGAAGGAACAAAAGGCAATTGTGTTAAGTGATGTATCCGCCGTCAAAAATCCCCGGTTTGATACGCCTGTTGGTAAACCTACCCAGGACAAAGTTTTCCTACTTAGTTACGAGGAGTGTCTCCGCTATATGCCTACGGACCAAGACCGCAAATGTTTTCCCACGGACTATGCCATCGCTCACGGATGCTACCAAAATAAAGACGGGCATGCTGCATGGTGGCTTCGGTCCAACGGGATGAGCGAAACCGAGCCGGAACACCTAGCCACGTGGGGCAATTTTAGTTTAAGGCATCATCACGTGGACGACCCTATTATCGGGGTGCGCCCCTCTATTTGGGTAGATAGCAAAAAATTAAAGCAGTAAATTTTCTGGCCCTTTATTGCACTGCCCTTTGCGAGCCGCTTTATACCACCATCGATGAGACATCTGCTCTGGATAAAAGGGTAGATATAAGAACTATACCAAAAACCCCGCTAAATATTGCGTGATGTGACTTCAGGCGTAACCTGTATATATGCTAGAAGTTTGTTGTACTTGCGCGCCAATTTATGCCACAATATAAGTATGAAAATAGGAATTATTTGTGCGCTTGAAAAAGAACGAAAGCAACTTTTGGCCCGGCTACCGGGTGCGGAACAACAGAAGTTCGGTCCGTTTGTTTTTTACCGCTCTTGCCAAAACGGTAACGAGCTGATTGTTACACACAGCGGAATTGCCAAAGTCAATGCGGCTGCGTGTGCGGTAGAGTTAATTAACCGCTTTGCCCCGGATGCAATTATCAATTCGGGTGTGGCCGGAGGATTGAACCCGCAATTAAATTCGTTAGACGTGGTAGCCGGCAGTCAGTACGTTCATCATGACGTATTTTGCGGCCCGGAAAACGAGTGGGGCCAAGTGCAAGGACTTCCTTCCTTTTTCCAGGGAGATAAAAATCTGCTTGCCACCGTGGAAGCGTTGCAACAAGAAGGGCGTTTTTCTCACCCGGTACACATGGGGTTGATTTGTACTGGCGAGCAGTTTATTACCGACCCGCAAGCGTTGCACTCTATTGTGCAGCGGTTCCCTGATGCGTTGGCGTGCGATATGGAATCGGCATCATTTGCGCAGGTATGCTATATGTATCAGGTGCCGTTTTTGAGTTTCCGTATCATTAGCGACGTGGTTGGGAAAGAAACCAATAACGCGCAACAGTACGAAAATTTTTGGGAGAACGTGGCCCATGCCGCCTTTGAAAACACGTGGACGTTTGTGATGGCGGTATTGTCCGGCAAATAGGACGAGTGGAATCGTTTACTTAGCATGAAAGAGCCCCGCAAATACGTGGCTTTCTATTGTGGTAAAAAGTTTATTTTCCTTGGCCGTAGCCTTCGTAGTAGTAAGACTGATCAATGCCTTTGAAGATTACTTCGCGGTCTTCGGTTTTATCCGTTAAATTTGGCTCTAAAAGGGCGCGTAACTCCAAATCATTGACCGGACTGCGCTCCATAGCCTGCAAGTACAGGTCTTTGTCCACATTTTGCCAATTGACTACCTTGCCCAAGTTCTTTTTGAGGATAAGATCAAGCCAAATGCGTGTAGAACGGCCATTACCTTCCATAAACGGGTGGGCAATGTTCATTTCCACATACTTGGCAATAATCTGCTCAAAAGTACTTTCCGGCATACCGTCAATAGCTTTGAGGACATCTTTTAGATAAAGACTGTTTGCGAAACGGAACCCGCTTTTAGAGATATTTTTTTCACGGATTTTCCCTGCATACGGGTATAATCCTTGGAACAAATACGCGTGAATTTGCTGTAGGCCCTTGGTAGTGCCTACTTCCAC
>CAJOLM010000121.1 GCA_905235355.1 uncultured Elusimicrobiales bacterium | reverse complement strand
GTTATTCAGCATCTCCCGCTTTTTAAGCTGTTTCCGTTTTGTAGTAAACGGCAGGAACAAGGGAGATCCTGAGCAACGAGACCTCAGGATGACAGCATACTTAATACTAACAGGAGAAAGTGTTATGAAAGGTCGTGCATTTACGCTAATAGAGTTGTTAGTCGTTGTTCTTATTACTGGTATGCTCTCTGCCATAGCGCTTCCGCAATATCAAAAAGCGGTATACAAAACACGCTACGGCACTATGAAAATAATGGCACACGCTTTGCTTCAGGCCCAACAAGTATATTATTTGGCAAACGGGACGTACAGCGAAAAAATGTCTGATTTGGGAGTTTGTACTCCTGATGCACAAGATAGAAAATGTACTTTTGAGTGGGGGTATTGTGCCTTATATGACTCTAATCCGGACGGAGGGCCGTACCGTGTCCAATGTCATAATCCCGATATCGGTATGTCCTATCAAATTTTCGTGCAAAAACGCCAGAGAGTTTGTTTTGGAAGAAATTTATCTGAATCCTCAGTACAAAATACTATTTGCAAGGCAGAAACGGGGGCTACTTCTCCTTATCGTGATGAAAACCTTGGTTACCTGTCGTGGACATATAAAGATTAATTTCTTTATATATCCGATAAAATACGCTTTTTAGATATTCTTTGCGTGCAAGGTGCATAAATTAATGTAGAATAAACATATCGGCCGGGGCATACCGGCCGGGAGGCATTATGAAAGCACTTTGCAAAACCAAACCCGCCAAAGGCGCGGAATTTATTGAGGTAGATAATCCTACTATTGGACGCGACGAGCTCCTTGTCAAAATTTATAAAACTTCTATTTGCGGCAGCGATATCCCGGTGTATAATTACACGGGTTGGGCGCCGCAACGTATCCCTATCCCGTTTGTGTTCGGGCATGAATTGTGCGGCACGGTGGTGGATATGGGGCCGGACGCGCAAGGCTTTCAAAAAGGCGATTTTATTTCCATTGAATCACACGTATGGTGCGGACAATGTTATGAGTGCCGCCACAATCACCGCGACGTGTGCGCCCACAATCAAACCATTGGGCTGGACCGCCAGGGCGGATTTGCCGAATATGTGGCAATTCCGGCGCGCTGCGGTTGGAAACACAAAGACGATAGTTTAAAAGATATCGGCTCTATCATGGAGCCGCTTGGTAATGCCGTGTACGCCACGCTGAAAAATGATATTGTCGGTCAGGTGGTGCTGGTCAACGGTATGGGCGCGCAAGGGTTATTTGCTGCCAACGTAGCCAAAGCAGCAGGTGCTGCCAAAGTGATTGCCACGGAAACATCTGCCTTCCGCAAAAAACTGGCTGAACAAATGGGCGCAGATGTGATTATTGATCCCGGTGAGGCTAACGCGCTGCAGAAAATTATCAAAGCGTCCGGTGACGAAAAAGGGGTAGATGTGGTGATTGAAATGTCGGGCCACCCGGCGGGCATTGACCTGGCTTTGCGTGCTATTAAACCGGCGGGGCATTTTGTGGCTTTTGGGCTGCCCGGCGGGCCGATTAGCATTGATTATGCTAATTTAATTGTATTTAAAGGAGTGCAAGTGCAAGGGCTGACAGGGCGTCAAATTTATGAAAGCTGGTACACCATGGACGCGCTGCTTAGAAGCGGTAAGATTGATCCGCGCCCGGTGATTACGCATCAGTTTGAAATGAAAGATTTTGAAAAAGCATTTGCTGCTATGACGGACCCGGAGCGCAAATGCGGCAAAGTGATTATGGTGCCGTAAGGAGAAAATATGAACGAAAAATTCAAATTTTTAGATGATGAAATCGCACAGCTCAAAGCGGAAAACCGCTTTATCAAGCTGCATATTTTAGAAAGTGAACAGGCCCCGGTGGCGGTCATTGACGGTAAAAAAGTGGTCAATTTAACTTCTAACAATTATTTAAATATGACCACACATCCGAAAGTCAAAAAAGCCGCCATGGAAGCGGTGGAGAAATACGGTATCGGCACCGCCGCCGTGCGCACGATTATCGGCACCATGACCATGCACGAGGAACTGGAAAAACGCCTGGCCAAATTTAAAGGGGCCGAAGCGTCCATTTTAACGCAGTCCGGTTTTACCGCCAACACCGCCACTTGCCAATGTTTGATGACTAGCCCGCAGGATGTGCTAATTTCAGATGAATTAAACCACGCCTCTATTATTGACGGCGGACGTTTGGCTAAAGCACAAAAGAAAGTCTACCGCCATAGCGACATGGCGCATTTAAAAGAAATTTTAGAGAGCGAAGAAGTCAAACGCGCGCGCCGCAAACTGTTAGTGACCGACGGTGTATTTAGCATGGACGGCGATATTTGTAATTTGCCGGACATTGTGGAGCTGTGTGATAAGCACGGCGTGCTGACCATGATTGATGATGCACACGCTTCGGGTGTGTTGGGCGAGCATGGGCATGGCACGGTGGAGCATTTTCATATGCAGGGCAAGGTGGATATTCAAATTGGCACTTTGTCTAAAGCATTTGCTGCCGTCGGCGGTTATGTGTGCGGGCCGCAAAAATTGCGTGACTATATGGTTTCTACCGCGCGGCCGTTTTTATTCTCCAGCTCGCAGCCGCCCTCTGTAATTGCCACCTGTTTAGCAGGGCTGGATGTGATTGAAAATGAGCCGGAGCGTTTGAAAGCGTTGTGGGACAATACGCATTATTTTAAACAAGCGTTGAAGGATGCGGGCTTTGACACCGGGCATAGTCAAACGCCGGTAACGCCTGTCATGGTGGGCGATAGTGCCAAAGCACAAGAACTGAGCAAACGCCTGTTTGACGAAGGCGTGTTTGCGCTGGCGATTGTGTTCCCGACAGTGCCCAAAGGCAAAGAGCGTTTGCGCACGATTGTCACGGCGGGGCACACGCGCCAAGACCTGGAATTTGCCGCGGCAAAATTTGCCAAAGTGGGCAAAGAAATGGGTCTTATCAAATAAGTATTTTGTAGGAGTTAAAGGGCGGAACAATTTTTGTTCCGCCTTTTTTGTTGTGTTTTTTTGACGGGAAAAAGGAGCGTGCGGGGGCGCGCAAAATAGGGCTGTTAGGGTTCAATACATATGAGACTGGATTGGTGTAAAAATTGGCAAGGGGATATAGGCAATCCGTGCTTGTCAATTAAGCTTCTA
>CAJOLM010000120.1 GCA_905235355.1 uncultured Elusimicrobiales bacterium | reverse complement strand
ACTTCTCTTTTGCTATAACAAATTTTGCCGGAAAATAAAAGCCGTACGCTTTTTATTGGTGGTACACGCTCGGATCTAAATCGGCGCGTTGGGCGGCGGTCTTTTCTATGTCTTGTAATGAGTTTCGCAATTGCCGCAAGGTGTTTTGTTGTCCGGTTTGTCCGGCAGACGGCTGGAATTGTTGCAACGTTTGTTGCATTTGTATTTGGTTAGTGGCATTGAGTGTTTGATATTTCTTCAAAATCACCACCGTCAAAATCATAATAATTGTCAGAGCAATCAATGTTCCGATGAAAGAAAAACCTTTTTTATTGAGCATGATTATCCTCCTCAAGAATAGGCCATTGTGTCGGGTCTTGCCAGTCAAATGTCTCCAAGTCCAGTTCATCAATTTGTTTACATAATTCGGGCGTTATTTCTACGCCAGGATGAGAAAGCCAAAATTTGTAATAATCTCTATCCGGTAGAAAATTATATTTTTGCGGCACTAACTGTTGTAGTTTGGTTAGAGCCAATTGGGCAGGTAAGGAAGCTTTGCGAAAGTTACTGGCTAACAAGGACAGAATAAGCCACAGTGTATAAGAACGGCAAAACCGTTGCGCAAAAGAAGGATGTGCGGTTTGTTTCACAAATAAACTGGGTAATAACCAACAACTTAAAAATAGTCCCACGCAAAAACCGAACATCGCTCCGTAATACCAAGGGGTATCTGTACCAAACCCGGCCAGTAGTGCCAGGATACAAGCAATACCAATCGGAAATCCTATGGCAAAAGTCTTTAACATATCTACCTGGTGTTTAGTCAAATAATAAGGCATTGATAATTCTATAGCCGTATCCGACTGCGGAAATTCTTGTGCAAACAAAATTTTATTATATCCGGCAGTCCACAATAATAAAAACGTATACACGGCAGCTAAACAGACCAGGTCAATACTAGGTTGTTTGACGGCCATAAAAATAAGTGCAACGGCCCAAACGGCTAAAAACATCCAATTAAATCTCCTGAGAAGTTTTGCCCCACGAGCGGTTTTAGGTAAAAAGCAAAACCAAAAGATTGCTAATAGCGTTAGAGAAACAGCTAAAACCCAAAATACAGCAAGCCAAGAGGTTTGTACGCCTGTTGCGGTTTCATGGCGCATAAAATTCCAAAAGAATATATCCATAGCTATTAGAAAAAGCAACATTATGGGGAAGCGCTTGAGTGATTGCATTTTATTCTCCTAAATAATCTCTTTAATGGACAAGCCTTTCAAACCGGCCATTGTGTCGGGTCTTGCCAGTCAAAAGCATCCGTGTTTATCCGGATGATTTGCTCGCACTGCTCCGGCGAGAGTTCTTTGTCCGGGTGTGATAGCCAGTATTTGAAATAAGTATTGAAATTTTTTGCATCTTGTTTAGCTTCTTTGGATTGGTTCGTTAAAAACAGTAACAGCCATATACTGAAAAGAAAAATATATACTATTACTTTAGCAATATGAAATAAATAGAACCGACAAAAACGTTGCCAGGCGGACGGCGTAGCGGTGCGCTTAACACATATAGCCGGCAGAAAGAGTAGCAGCAAAAACAGTCCGGCACCTAATCCGGCACTTGCCATAATGATGACTAATTCCTTATCGACTGCGCCCATGAGTCCCGTCCCAAACCACACTACACTCGCCCCCAAGCAAGGCAGTATAAGGGGGAAAGAAAGCAAACAGACCCTGATGGTCTGCATATTTTCTATGTTATGCTGGTATCGGTTAAGTCCTAAAGGGGATTTGTATTGCTGGGGTCTGGTAACAGACTCATATTTGTTTTGCATTCAGATAATCTCCCGGATGGGCAGGTCTTTCAAACCAGCATTGCTGTTGCGCGCGTCTTTAAATGCGGCTACTGCGGTTAAATGCACCGCCAGTACCACCTCTTTTCCTTTCTTGGCAACGGCTTGGCGCACAGAGGCCAAGGTTTGCCCGGTGGCTAAAATATCATCAATATAAATAAAATGGTCGTGCGCTGCCAAAATATCCGCGTCCATTTCCCCATCATAGGTGGAATATTCGTTGGTAACGCGGAACAAATAGGGATTATTGGGGATTTTCCCGTTTTTGCGGATTAAGAGCAGCGGCAGCCCCAATTTATACGCCACGGGCGCACCGAAAACAAACCCGCGCGCTTCCGGCGTGATGATAGCCGCTTTCGCTAGCACCTCTGCCGGCAGGGTATTTTTTATCGTTTCTACAAATTTCTCAATGACCGCGGTAAAATACTGCGGGGTAGCCAGCAGCCCGTTAATATCAACAAAATTGACCCCTTTAATGGGATAATCTTTTACAATGGTAAGTCCGTAATTGTTTTGCATAAAAACTCTCTATTTTTGTTCTGTAAATTGTAACATCTCAATAATCTCAGCAAAATTCTTTTCTTTAGCAAGGTCCAGCGCGGTTTTACCCGCTAGGTTTTTGGCCTGCGTGTCAATGCCGGGCTGCGCCAAGAGCAACTGTACAATATCCTTGTATCCGTTCCATGCCGCCACGTGCAAGGGCGTATTGCCGTTTTGCGCGTACGGAGTATTGAGCTGTGCAGGGTCTTGTGCCAAAGCAGATTGCACCTGTTCGGTTTTGCCGGATAATACGGCTTGTAATAAATCAGTTAACTCAAATGTTTGTTTGGGGGTTTTAGGTGTTGGAACGGTTTTGGCTATTTTTGTTTCTTGTTTTTTGCGTTGTGAAGTTTCTGTTACCTTAGATATGATAGCTGCAAGAATTGTCAAAGCACAGGCTCCGTGAAACAGAAAAAATTTTAAAGTATCGTCTTGAGTCAGAAAAAGCATCACTATAAATAGAAGTAGTATATCCAAGCGGTATATGGTGGTTGTATTAACTGGTCGCGGAAGCAAAAAAAGATGCCCTATAAAACCAGCGATACTGCCACTCCATGTAGCAAGGAAAAAATAGGTACACATAGATTCTCGACTTCCATCACAAAAACATACAGCGAATGATGATAAGAGAGCAATACCGATAAAGCAAATACCTCCGGCAATTTTCCAAATGTATCCTAACACTTTCATATTTGTTTTCTCCTCTTTACAACAAACCTCAATTATTATACAATATATACAGTGAATTTAAGCTGTGTTTTACATGCCTTGGTGAACGCATAAAAAAACATAGCACAATTGACCCCTAATTTGGTACAATGTATAAGTACTGAAG
>CAJOLM010000119.1 GCA_905235355.1 uncultured Elusimicrobiales bacterium | reverse complement strand
TTTTCATTTTGTTTTTTCATATTTTCTCCTGTTATTTAATGTGTCGTGCTGAGGGGTTTCTGTTCAGCACCTCAACTGCTTTCATTTTAAATAAGGATGAGATCCCCGATTACAAATTTCGGGGATGACATCTTTATTTGATTATGTCGTCCCCGAGTGCTTTTATCGGGGACCTCAACTACTTTTTTAAGGTAGAGATCCTGAGCAACAACACCTCAGGATGACATCTTTATTCTTTTTTTACTCCTTTTCCTTCTGGTCGTCATCCCGGACATGGATCCGGGATCCAAGTGTTAAAAGGTCTTTCCCTTATAAACGGCCTGGATTGCGGGTCCACGCCCGCAATGACGGCATTAAAAGACTTACCGTACCCCCGTATTGTATCAAAAAAAAAAAACAAGTCAAGCCCTATTTTGTACCCTCTTTCCTGCCACCAAAAACGAAAAAGGGATTGCGTATAACGCAATCCCTTGTACCCTTCCCTGATCTACAGGAAATTATTTGGACATGGAATATAAACGAGCTTGCCACTCTTCAGCCGTTTCATACTCGTATTTACTAAAACCCATCAAACGAGTGAACCAATTACCTTCTGATTTATCCGTTTTTTTATCGGCCGATTTTTTCTTAGAAGCAGAGCGGGCTTGTCGGATGTCTTTGTCTCCAAGAATCATTACATGACCTTCTTTGCCAGTGTAATAAAAAGGATATTCAGAATTATTTTTCGTATCTGCCTTTTCTGTCTTTTCGGCCTGATCAGCTGCTTTTTTAGCTTCGGCTATTTGTTGCCGTTCAATGGCTTTTATCAAAGCCCGACTCAGGTATTCTGACGACATACCCGCTTGGCGTGTTTTATTGGACGGTGCCTTCTTAGTTTCTTGTTTTGCTTTTTTACAAGACATGTAACCTTTCATACAATCAGCAGTAAAGCGCGCATCCGCCATATTTTGCGCGTAAGCCGCCACTGCGCTGAGTCCTACTGCAACAACTGTTATCACTATTTTTCTCATTTTTCGTATTTCTCCATTTTTCTTTGTTTTCGCATTAAAATTAAAATCTCGCATTTTTAATCTAAATGCGAGGTTGTTTTTAATAACATCAAATCAATTTTTATTTCTCAACACTCGCAAACGCGCGTTCGCATGCTGCCCACATCATATTCGGGCAGGATACGTTAGTAAATAGTACGTGTTTGCAAATGTTTGTGTTTCTCATACACAAACTATAGCACAATGTTGTTTTTTGTGTCAAGAAAAATTTATACTATTTACAAGATGACCGATTTAAACGAACTGTTAAAACATACTTCCCGCAGCTTATATTTAAGTGCCCGTTTACTCCCTACTGATGTGCGGGATGGGTTTTGTGTGGCATACTTACTATGTCGGTACGCAGACAGTATTGCCGATACTTCCCTCTTGCCACCGCCGCAACGCGCCGCATGGATTAAAGACTTTCCCTCTTTTCTTACACACCCGCAGGATAAAAAATGGCAGCAGCTTCCGCAAACTATTTCTTCCTCTGCTACTAATATATATGAGGAACAATTACTGCGCAACCTGCCCGCGTGCCTGCAAGCGTATGCACAACTGCCCGCCTGGCAGCAGCCGCTTATTTTGCAAGTGGTGCGCGCGGTATGCAGCGGTATGGAAATTGATTTAAATACTTTTCCTGATGAAAATTCCGGCACAGTGCGCGCCTTTGGAACAGCGGGTGAGCTGGAAAACTATTGCCATTTAATGGGTGGCGAGCCCGGCGTGTTTTGGAGCCAGCTGATTGCCCATACCGTTGCGCTGCCGCTCAAGCAAGAAAAATTTTTAGCACTTGGCAAACAAATTGGCGACACGCTGCAAATCGTAAACATTTTGCGTGATTTGCCGCGGGATTTACGCATAGGCCGCTGTTATTTCCCGCAAGAGGAGCTGCAATCTTATGGGTTGCAGCCGGCTGATTTATTAGACGAAAAAAACAGCACACGCTTTGAACAAATCAAACAAAAGTGGATCTCTTGGGCGCGCCAAAATCTGCAAGCCGCCTATGCCTATTTGAGAGCGCTGCCTAAAAGCCAGCTTGCGCACCGCGCAGCCGTGGCATGGCCGGTGTTGTGGGCGGCCGATACACTTAAGAAGCTAGCGCAAGAGTCAAATCTATTAGATCCGCAGGTGCGCGTCAAAATCCCACGCAGCCGCATTTACCTGACTATGCTGGCCACTCCGCTGATTTGGGCCAGCAATACTTTGTTTGAAAAGTGGCTTTTTTGCAAACTCTCCGACGGAAAATAAATTTTTAAAAATACCCCTTGAAATTTTGCAAAAAACTCTTATACTACTGGTATGAGTACCGCTGGAAAGCATGACGCTTTTGGCCGCAGTTGCTGGTGGCACGGAGTGTTGCCCGATTGCGTGAAGGCCCAAGCGCATAGCTCTGGCGGGAAAGAGGAACAGAGGTCATGAAAATGACATACATGAGCTAAACCCCCGAAATAATATGCGGGGGTTTATTTTTCTGCCTAAAACAGTTTTCTTCGTCGGTGCCAGCTCGGTCGCGTTTTTCCGCGTTTCACTCCACCTTATAATGCGTAAGCTGTGCAATCGCCAGCGCAACTTCCGTTTTCCGTTCCTCGCAAAACGCCGCCTACGCTTTTACAAAGCTTTCTGGCGCGTTCTCCATCTTGTTTATACGCGTAACAGAAAATCATTCCACCTCGCCTACCTACATCCACTTGCCTATCTACATACATTAAGAGAGAGTTTCCTATCCCCACTTTTTCTTTGTACAAGTTTCCATACACATAAACCAACACATTATTCGTATCACGACGACGTCCCAAACTTAGGCGAAAATTTTCGCAACCGCCATTTATATCACAAGCCGCGGGAAACACATCTGCCAGGTCTGTTATGTTTGTGGCATAGTTGCCATTTGCCAGGTAATACATTTCTTCTGCGTCTTTGAGCGCGCGCACGGCGGCCATCATGCTGGAATAGCGCGCCTTATCCACTGCTGTTTGGTATTGCGGCAGGGCAATAGCAGCGAGTATGCCGATAATCAGCACAACAACTAGCAGCTCAATGAGCGTAAAAGCTTTTTTCATACTGTTTCTCCTTTTGTAATTTTGCTACCATACCCCTATATCATATCAAAAAAAAAAAACAAGTCAAGCCCTATGTTTGGGTTCAGATACATGTGAGACTGGATCACCAAACAGAGATCGTCGTTAC
>CAJOLM010000118.1 GCA_905235355.1 uncultured Elusimicrobiales bacterium | reverse complement strand
ACTCCATAATAATTAGTTATTTTAACATACTCTAAACAGATTAGGTAACGACGATCTCTGTTTGGTGATCCAGTCTCAAATGTATCTGAACCCAAACAAGGGACTTGAAAAATAAAAAAAAAAATGTTATAATAAATCCATCACACTTTTTGCCCCGTTAGCTCAACTGGATAGAGTACCGGTCTTCGGAACCGGTGGTTCGGGTTCGAATCCCGCACGGGGCAGAGGATCGCAAGGTGTTTTAATTGAACCTGTGGAGAAATTATGAAAAGAACACTGATTATGATTGTAAGCGAATTAGTCGCTAAGAACAAACGGAAACAATTTACAGCGCATGAACTGGCGGATTTGATTATTAAAACAGAGCCGGAATTTTGCAATAAGAAAATGAAAAAAACAATCTGTTGCACCAAGGAACTTTTGGTGCCGCAGTTTATGTCCGAAATCGGTGCCCAGTATCCTAAGATGCAATTTTACAATGTGGGAAAAACTACCACCAAACCGCAAAAGTATTTTTACAAAAAAAGTGATATAGTTGTGCCTGCCTTGAAAGCTGCTCCAAAAACAAAAGCAGTAAAAGCCAAATAAGCAATTTGTATAGCAGAAGAAAGAGCCGGGCACCTGGTACGAAAATAGAGGGCCCGGCTTCATTTTTAAGGATATAAATAAAATAATTAGAAATTATTAGCAAGCTGACTAAAGGAAATTTTTCTTTTCTTTTTTTCGGTTTTATGCTATAACTATAGGACTATGAAATCAGTTAACTTGACCGAAACCATTACTTGCCCTCACGGGTGTGAAGAATTTGAAGCGGACCGCTGGTCCTTAATCAATGTGACCCAGGACCCAGAATTAAAAGATGCGGTGCTGGGGGGCGAATTAAATTTATTTTGCTGTCCGCATTGTCATACGTTTTTTCATAGTGAGACGGATTTGATTTATGTAGATGAGGAAGCGTGCCTGCTAGTGTTTGTGTTTAAAGATACAGACCGTAAACAGCAAAAGGCTATGCTGCAGAAAATGCAGCAGGACTATCAAGTGCTCAAGGACACGCTTTTCAAGCCGTTAAATCTGGACTTTGGCCCGATGTGCGTCTTCGGGTTAGAGGAGCTTAAGGAGGTTGTGCAGCAAGAACAAGAACGTACAGATGAGTCGCAAGCTATTGCGGCTGCCGCGGCGGCGCTAGGGTTACAGGTCGCGCGATTAGAGCCCCAATGGGCCAGGGAAAACAACTTTCCTTTATATACGGCAGCCGGGGCGGATGAAACGGCGAAAAGCTTTGCCGGTTCCGCCCGCAAGGTGCTTCAAGAGGGACTAAAAAGCCCTCTCTTAAAACACTTTGCCGACGTGATGCAGGGGGAAGGCGCACCAGCGCCCAAAGTATATTATGATGATACCGAAAAAACACAAAGAAGTGCTAAAAACCATCGGTCAGTACGCCGATAAACTAGGCCAAAAAGCCTGGGTAGTGGGGGGAGCCGTACGAGACTTTTATTTAGGCCGTGATACCAAAGATTTGGATTTGGTCTTTGAAGGGCCGATTGACTCTATTGCTAATTTTTGTATTCGCAATTGGGGGGGAGAGAAACGGAAATTTTCCCAGTTTAATACCTATCGGGTAACGCTGGAAAGCGGCCTGAAATTGGACTTGGTGCAAGCCCGCAAGGAAGTGTACGTCCGCCCCGGTGCTTTGCCGCAAGTGACACCCGCCACCATTAAAGATGATTTGTTCCGCCGGGATTTTACGGCCAATGCTTGGGCATTAAGCATTTCGCCTAAAAATTTTGGGCAGTCTTATGACCCGTTTGGCGCGCAAAAAGCCATTGACGGCGGATATATTAAGGTCTTGCACGAGAAAAGCTTTTCAGACGACCCGACGCGCTTGTACCGCGCGGTGCGTTTTGCGGGGCGCTTTAATTGGAAAATTGAACGCAAAACCGCCCAATGGATGACAGACGCTATCCGAGAGGAATATCCGTTTGTCCTCTCGCGTGAGCGCATCCGCCAGGAATTTATCAAAATCCTGGAAGAAAAGGACGTGTGCCGCATCTTCACACTGCTGGAGCAATACGAGCTGACGCCGTTTATTTATCCGGGCTTGAAATGGTCTGATGAAATTGCAAAAGTCAAAAGTACGGAAGCCAAAATGGGCGTTTGCGCTTGCTTACTCAAAGACAGCGGCCCGGAATTTTTGATTACGCTGCACTTGCCTAAGGAAGTGACGCATGAGCTGCTTGGGGCGTGGAGCGTGTTTGACGCGCAGAAATCTCCCGCCGCACCGCTGAGTGCATTGCAGGAAAGTATCGTGCGTGCCATGTGCCCGGGGCTGAAACGCACTGCGTTAGAGCCGTGCTTTGTAAAAGGGCGCGACTTGAAAGACCTGGGAATAAGCGGACGGAAAATTTCCTCGGCGATGGACCATGTGAGCAAATTACAATGGTCCGGGCGCATTGCCAGCCGCGAGGAAGCCTTGAGCCTGCTGAAATAAAATATCTAACTGCTGTACAAAACCCCTGCTCGTTGAGTGGGGGTTCTTTTTTGTGTGAGAAAATCTCGCTCTGGGCGTAGGGTTTTGTAGCGGCTAAGTGATGCGGTAGGCAGTTAGAGTTGTTTTGGTGTATAAAAAGAAATGTCATTCTC
This sequence comes from uncultured Elusimicrobiales bacterium, assembly GCA_905235355.1. Classification (GTDB taxonomy): domain Bacteria; phylum Elusimicrobiota; class Elusimicrobia; order Elusimicrobiales; family Elusimicrobiaceae; genus Avelusimicrobium. The sequence continues at coordinate 595 of CAJOLM010000118.1, read as the reverse complement.
GAGGTTGTAGTCGTATATAAAAAAGGAGTCATCCCCGAGTGTTGTTGTCGGGGATCTTCGTCTGATTTAGCTGTTTATAACAAGGAAATTCCTTATTTTATACTGCATAATCAGCGGAAGATTCTCGACTACAACCTCGAGAATGACATTTATTTTACAAAGACACCCGGGGATGACATATATTTTATAACGGCTGGGGGATGCTTATTTACTGAAACTCATAATAAACATATCCTGTCTTGTGTCCTTCTGGAGTGACCATATTGGTTGACGTGCCCGTAGTGTTAGAAGTAACACTTTTACACATTTGCTCTGCCGGGGTGTCTTTTTTTGCAAAACACCGAGCGAGATTGACGGTTCTGTTATATGAATAAGCAAACCGGTAATTTATATCCCCACATATAGCAGCCGCGTTTTGATAGCCTTCGGACTCTGAATTTAAGCAGCAATACATGGTGTCGTTTTGTATGCAATCTGCTAAGGCAGGCGTTTTGGACTCCCCGGGCCAATCAAATACCAAAGCAGATATTTCGCTGGGCCAGGAGCCATTTTCTATCTCGTAGATTTGCGCCGCATTTTTGAGGCTGGTGGCTAC
>CAJOLM010000117.1 GCA_905235355.1 uncultured Elusimicrobiales bacterium | reverse complement strand
ACCGTATGGACCCGGCGTATATTCGGCGTTTTACCTTAGCCGTATGTTTTAATAGGCCTCCCATAGAGGTGCGCCAAAAAATTTGGAATAAGTATCTAAGTGAGAATAAAATTGCATGTGATAAAGGTGATACGCTCACGCTTGCCAAAAAGTACGAAGTGCCGCCATCCATGATTGCCGGTGCGGCGCAAGCGGCCCGTATGGCTAAAGGGGATTTGAATACCGTTAAAGAGCACTTGTCTTTTATGACGCAAGCACTTAATGGCGGCTACAAAAAGCCGGAGGAAAATACGGAGAATGCCGAATTTGAGACTGCCCTTATTAATGCGGATATGAATTTAGACCTGCTTACTCAGCAGATTAAACGTTTAGGGCGGCTTAATTTTTCACTTTGCTTATACGGGGCCAGCGGTACGGGCAAATCGGCCTATGCACGGTATTTAGCGCAAGAATTGGGCTTAGATGTGCTACACCGTAGGGCATCAGATTTGCTGTCCAAATGGGTTGGTGGAACAGAACAAAATATCGCCGAGGCCTTTGCGCAGGCCAAAGAGAACAAATCACTCTTGATTTTTGATGAGGCCGATAGTTTCTTGCGGGACCGTGCCACGGCTTCTCACTCGTGGGAAATATCCGGTGTAAACGAAATGTTGACCTGGATGGAATCACACCCGTATCCATTTATTTGTACTACCAACCTCATGGACACGCTGGACCCGGCCAGTTTGCGGCGGTTTAGTTTTAAAATTAAGTATGATTTTTTGACTCCTCAGCAAGTGGTATGTGCCTTTATGTTCTTCTTCCATGTAATGATTGACGAAAAAGATGTGGTTGGCCTAAATAAACTAACGCCCGGAGACTTTGCCCTTGTGAAGAATAAGGCAGAAATATTGGGCCACGCGCATGATTTTTATGCGCTAAAAGAAATGCTGGAAACTGAGCAAAAATTAAAGCACAATCGGTTGGGAGGGCGAATTGGTTTTACAATGTAGTTAAAAAAGGGAGAGTGATTACTCTCCCTCTTTTAGGCCGTGTACGTATAGCCAATGGCGAGTGGTTTTATCCAGGCGGGAGCCATGTTGCAAAATGTTGTGTCCGTGTTTGTCCTGTGCGTGCAAATCAATGCCATATTTGAAAAGTAACTTAAACCTAGTCAGTACCTCTTGCCATGGGCACATGCCCGCCACTACGTAAAACAAGGCGTTATGCCCTTCTCCGTCGCGCGCATTGACGTCTGCCCCGTGCTTAAGTAGCATTTTCATAATAGAAATATCGGCAAAATAAGCCGCCGTCATAAGTGGCGTTTCGCCGTCATGCACCTTTCCGCGTTGGTTTACATCCGCACCATATTCCAAAAAAATAGCCACCACACGTTTAACATTTTTAAAAATTGCCTCGTGAAATACCGGACGTAAAGCATTGGTGGGTAAATTCGGGTCTGCCCCCGCACGCAATAATCGTCGTAAGACTGCCCTATTAGCGGGCTGGTCATAGGGATAAGGTTTTTTTGATATTTTTGTAATTTTGCGCTCGATCGGAGTAACGCGTCTGTAACTCCAAATAAAACTCTCTAAAATACTTTCTCCGCAATCTGGATCACACTCGTTGGGGTTAGCCCCGTGTTCAAGCAAATACTTAATCATAGGGATATTTTCATTAAAACACGCTTCCCGCAACGGCACAAGACCATCCTCGGATACATTGGGATCTGCGCCAGCTTCAATAAGTTGGCGTACAATACGCATAGAATTTTGATAGGCGGCCTCGCCAAGTGTCATTTTAGGCATAATTTACTCCTGTATATCTTTTACATATAGAATACAAAACCCCTGCGACAACAGGTTGTCGCAGGGGTTTTCTATACTAACTAAGGGAGGAATGTATGGTAGAAGAATATAAGATGTTCCAAGCGTGGAAACGCTCGGAGGAAGATGAAGACCAACAATTGGAAGCTCTATTTGATGCGTTGTACGCGACTGGCCGGGTAACGGAGCATGATGTGTTATGCCACCAGCAGAAAATGCATCAAGGGTACTTGTACCCCAAACGGCAAGCCGTACGGAAGTTTTTGCGGCATCACAATACGTATGAAGCAGACGCTTTTTGGGATAAATTTGCCTGTTATAATCATAGCCCCATAGAACTGGCTAATCTTATTGTCTTTCGCACGCAACAAGCATTAAAATGGGCTAATGAAGGAACGGTAACGTATGTGCGTACAGGGGCACCTGCCGTTAGCGGCCGAATTGTTTGTATGGGGCAAATGATGTGCGGGCATTACATTACCAACCCTGCAAAAGGGGCTCCACGGCAATTAATAGAGCATTTTACCGCACAAGACGTTCTACTGTTTTTGGGGAAATATAGCCAATGGCTTAAGGATCCGCTTCTCATGTTTGGTTTGTGGCGGACTTATACCAAAAACGATTATGGGCCTTGGATTATGTGTTTATGCCATCATTTGGGAGCAGGTCAGCGAGAGGACTACTACGAGTACGGTTTTGACGCCGGATTAAACGCTATTGACTATATTGGCACTAAGTTTTAACTTGACTTCTAGCTCTAGAAGAAGCGGTAATGTGTATAGGAGAGAAATATGACCGATTACACACAATTAACCGCTCGGGAATTATGCCTAAAATGGGCCGAAATCATAGGTCGGCCAATACCGCCAATCGGGCGAAGTCTTATTATTAAATATCTATTATGGTATGAACAAGCCAAGCGTGAGAAAATTTCTCCACTTGGCTTTTTCTATGAAGTAAAACAAGCCGCCCACAATGCGAGTACACGGCCCAAAGCTACATTAGAAATCGGTTCCAAACTTATTCGGTCGTATTGCGGGGTTAAGTATGAAGTAGAAATTATTCCACAGGGCTATTTGTACAAACATAAAACCTATAAAAGTTTATCTGGAGTAGCCAAAGCCATTACGGGCAAGAGTTGGAACGGGAATGTATTCTTTGGAGTAAAAAAATGAGTGATAAGAAAATACGTTGTGCTATCTATACACGCAAATCAACGGAAGAAGGGCTAGAGCAAGAGTTCAATAGTTTACAAGCCCAGCGGGAAGCGTGCGAGGCTTACATTAAGAGTCAAAAGCATGAGCATTGGCAGTTATTACCCACCGAATATGATGATGGCGGGTATTCGGGTGGCAATATGGAACGCCCGGCCCTAAAAAGATTACTGCTTGATATTAAAGCTGGACTGGTTGATATTATCGTTGTGTATAAGATAGACCGCTTAACCCGTAGTTTAATGGACTTTAGCAAGATTGTAGAAGTATTAGATAAACATAATGCCTCATTCGTATCTATTACCCAACATTTTAATACCACTACCAGTATGGGGCGGCTCACATTAAATA
>CAJOLM010000116.1 GCA_905235355.1 uncultured Elusimicrobiales bacterium | reverse complement strand
CAAATTAAGCGATAAAATTTCTTCATTAGACAGTTTTTTTATGTGTTTTACAATGCCGCGCAAGCTGTTTCCGTGTGCGACCACGAGCAAATTTTCCGCGTGCTGCGTGTGCGGTAAAATGGTTTCTTGCCAATACGGCAGTAAACGCGCAATCGTATCTTGTAGGGACTCCGTAAGCGGCAGTTCGGGGAGTTTCACGCGGGCCGAAGAGTAAACGGGTTTGACACGTTTTGACCGGGTTTTATACCATATAACAAATAGCTATTAAGAGAGGATTTATGAAAAAAATTATCAATGCGCCCCAGGCGCCCAAGGCCATCGGCCCTTATTCCCAAGCGGTAGAAGTGGACGGATTTATTTACACGTCCGGTGTATTACCGGCAGACCCGGTGACCGGGGAAATTTTAGGCGGCGACGTGAAAACGCAAACGGAGCAAGTGCTTAAAAATTTGGAAAACATTTTAAAAGCGGCAGGGGTGCAGCCCAAGCACGTCATTAAGACAACCGTTTACCTGTTAGACTTGACCACCTTTGCCGATATGAACGCCGCCTATGAAGCGGTGTTTAAAGACAATCCGCCCGCCCGCACCACCGTGCAGGTACCGGCTTTGCCCAAAGGCAGCTGGATACAAATTGAAGCCATCGCACACAAATAAAATATGACTATTCACGAGGAACTGCTTTCCCGCCGCACCAGCGGTATTTTGCTGCCTGTTTCTTCCATGAAAACGGAGCGCGATTGGGGCGTGGGGGATTTGTCGTCTCTTTGTGAGTGGGTTTCTTTTTTAAGCGGGTTAGGCACCAAAATTGTGCAAATTCTGCCGCTGCAGGAAACTGCGCCCGGGCAAAATTGCCCTTATTCGGCGTTGAGTGCGTTTGCTATTGACCCGGTATATATTGATGTGACTTCCGTGCGGGAAGTGGCACTTTCTCCGGCGGCGAGCCAAACTGTGCAACAGATGCAAGGGGAAATTGCCGCGTGGCGCCAGGCGGCGCGTGCGCCGTTCGGTCCGGTGAAAAAAGCCAAGCTGCAAGTTTTGTGGCAGGCGTACCGCTATTTTTTGGAAACGGATATCGCGCAAAGCTCCGGGCAAGCCAAAGCTTTTGAAGGGTACTGCTCGGCTAATCAGCATTGGCTGCAAAGCTACAGTATTTTCCGCACATTAAAAGATTTTTATCATTGGCAAACGTGGCTGGATTGGCCGCAGCCGCTGCGTGATTTTCAGCCGCAGGCCGTGCAAGAATTTGCCGCGAAGTATCACGAATATGTACAGTTTTTCTCGTATGTGCAATGGCAGGCTGATTTGCAGCTGCGCGCAGCGCGTAGTGCTGCGCAAGCGGCGGGCGTGTATTTGTTTGGGGATATTCCTTTTAGCACGAATTTAGATTGTGCCGAAGCGTGGAGCGAGCGGGAAAATTTCCACTTGGATTTGAGTATCGGCGCGCCGCCGGACCAATTTTCTGCTAAGGGCCAAAGCTGGGGGCTGCCGGCGTATAATTGGGATTATTTGCGCGCACATAATTATGATTTGTGGCGGCGCAAAATCCGCCGGGCGGTGGAATTATATGACATTTTCCGCCTGGACCATTTGGTCGGATTTTTCCGCACGTACGTATTTGCCAAAGGCAGCGACACGGGCTATTTTGACGTGCAGGACGAGCAAGCACAAATTGACCGCGGATACAATTTCTTGCGTATGGTATTAGACGCAGCCGGTGGGGCGCTGCCCGTTGGGGAAGATTTGGGGCTTATCCCCAATTATATGCGCCGCATGCTGGTGGATTTGAAAATACCGGGCTACAAAGTGCTGCGCTGGGAGCGGGAAGACAACGGCTATTACCGCGAACCGCGCAACTATCCGGTGGTGTCACTTGCCACTACTTCCACGCACGATACCGAAACCTTGCGCGGCTGGTGGGAGACGGAAAACCAATGGGAGCGCGCGCACATTTGGGAAATGATTTCCGCCCAAAAAACAAATGGCAATGTGCCTTTTGATTTAGAGGTGCAGCGCACCATTTTACGCCGCGTGCTGACTTCTGCTTCGGCGCTGACGATGTTTTCCTGGCAAGATATTATCGGCACATTAGACCGCATTAATACACCCGGTACCACCGGAGAGGAAAACTGGACTTACCGCAGCGCTTATACCCCGCAGCAAGCCGAAGAAGTGTATCACGCGCAACTGGATATGTACAGCCAGCTGCTGCGCGAGTGCGGGCGCGGATAAACTGAATTTAATTTGTTATACTAACCTTATGAGTGACTATACAGCGATTATACCCGTGGCGGGCAAAGGAGTGCGCCTGCTTCCGTATACGGCCCATTGCCCTAAAACAATGCTTAGCGTGGCCGGGCAGCCGATTATTTCTCACATCTTGCGTCAGGTGGAAGAGTGCGGCATTAAGCGGGTGGTGTTTATCGTCGGATATGAGAAAGAGTCGCTGATAGATTATATTCGCAGCCATTACGCACATTTAGACGTAGTATTTGTGGAACAGACCGAGCAGAAGGGTTTGGGACACGCCATTTATATGGCCAAAAGCGCGGTCACCGGGCCGTGCTTTATTGTGCTAGGAGATACGATTATTGACGGGGATTTGCGCCCGTTAGTGCAAAGCAGCAAAAATGCCGTCGGCGTGAAAATAGTAGAGGACCCGCGCCGCTTTGGCGTAGTGGAAATGAAGGACGGGCTGATTGTCGGCTTTGAAGAAAAACCCGAACAGCCCAAAAGCAATTTGGCCTTAATCGGCGCGTACTCTTTTTTGGATTCTGCCCAACTTTTTTCTGCGCTGGAAGAAGTGATTGCATCCGGCAAAACTGTTAAAAATGAAATTCAACTGACCGATGCTCTGTCGGTGCTGTTGCAGCGCGGTGCGGAAATTATCCCGATGCAAATGAAGGATTGGTTTGATTGCGGCACGGTGGAGATTATGCTCAAGACCAATCAAATTTTGCTGGATCGCTATAGCCAAGTGCCGGAAAAATTTACAGGCAGTAACCGCATCACACCGCCGTGCTGGATTGACGAGCGCGCGGAATTGGAAGGCTGCGTACTGGGGCCTTATGTGTCTGTTTCCGAAGGGGCGGTGCTAAAAAATTGCATACTGCAAGACACTATCGTGGGTAATGATACGCAGCTAACCAGCAAGACAGCATCGCACGTTATTTTTGATAAATACAGCAAATAATATGCAGTAAACAGCATTTTGATATGTCCCGGGCGGGTTACCAGCCCGGGATTTTTATTGTTTTGTCGCCGAAGAAAGAGAGTAGAAAAGATTTTTAAAAAGGGGGTCTAATAGAACTTTGTGTTGGTAACAGTGTCTAATTTAGGGATTCAGACAGTAACTTTTTTATCAGTTTAATCCGTCTTTCTCTGATTAACCCCG
>CAJOLM010000115.1 GCA_905235355.1 uncultured Elusimicrobiales bacterium | reverse complement strand
TCCCTAAACCCGTTTGCATGGATAAGATATGGATTTATTTGTGCAATCAATCTGCGGAATTGTTTGGCACCAGACAAAAAAGCAGCTATCCCACGTTTGCGTAAGCAATGAATTTTTACCCCTAATTTTTCAAAATCAGGCTTTAAGGAATTTTCTTTCTCATCCGATAACGTGACTATGACAGGTGTAAAACGTGTACGGTCTAAATTCTTAATTAAACCGTACAGCACCAAAGTGGGACCGCTGCGTCGCAAGGTAGAAATAGTATATAAAATGGTTTTCATTGTAACAGTTCCTTATAGTCTTGCGTGGTACTCCATTGCGCAGCGTGCGTTTGGAAGAAATGGTAACTTGCCTGTAAAAATTTAACAGGATGCTTATAAGGATGAGGCAATTTATAATAACGCCCGCCCAATTGTTCTATTTCTTCTTTGTTTTTTACGGGGGTATCGATTGTATACAAATAGTCAAATTGTACTTTGGTTGTATCTATATTACGATGCCAGTTCATCACCACGGCAAGTACCCCGCTACTGGCATTTAAACTAGATACAATTTGTAAAACGCAAATAGGTTCAGATTGCATAAGAAAAATCCTTACGAGTTGGTGCGATATGGTTTTTGCAAGTTAATTTCAACAAAGTCATGATGAGTTTTTTGTTTATCAAGAGGTGGCAACTGTCTCCAATCTCCATAAACATGCGATAAATAATTATCTGGATCTTCCACCCCATATATATATATCTTCAAATGGGTACAGCATTGGTTTGCCAAATACAACCCGAGGTACAATTTCTTTCATACGGGCAACTCCTACCGTATTCGCACCAAAATCATATTGGTCAAAGTCATATTTTTGGCACTCTTGTACCACTCTTTGTAATAATTTTTGATTATCTACAATAAAATTGGGTATACAACGTGCTACATAGACAGACAAATTTTTAAGAAATTTACGCCCTTTACGAATGCCGGTGGTACGCGCAATCAACAAATTTAATTTCCATGCAAGATGTGAAAAATTTCTTTGTGCTTCCTCTGCCGAATTACCTAACCCATCCAAAGGAAAAATATCCAAATATACCCCTCGTTTTATTTGATATTTAGTATTCTCAACAAGCGTTGTAGTGGTATCATAGAGTTTAGCAAATGGATAGAAAAAATCAGGATTTTCTCCAGGAGTTTCTAATATATACCGTCCGGCATGGTGCGCTAATAATGCTTGTAAACGTTTATAATCTTTGCGAGGCATTCCCACATCAATATCATCATCCCAGGGAATAAAGCCTTGATGGCGTACTGCCCCCAACATCGTTCCACCAATCGCATAATAACGTAGATGGTTAGTTTCACAAAATTCGTGAAACCACTTGAGCATTTCTAATAATTTAGTTTGCAGAGGCGATAGTTTTTTATTCATATTTACCTCAATATAAAAATAACTGCGGACGCGGGTGGGCATCAATACCTGTACGCAAAAACGTACGCACATATTGAAAATATGCGTCGGCCAGGAGATTAACTTCAGCTCCCACAGTTTTTGACTCATTGCTAAATTGCTCTTAAAATATTTCCACCCACCACGACGGCCATATAGTGCGCTGTCCACGCGAGCGTTTAGTACAATATCGGGCAAACTAGCCATTATAAAATCTTTAGCCGCCATGCGCGCCCACAAATAATAATCTTCCACTAAATGAAACGGCATATAATTCCCCACCGAAAGCACAGCACTTTTTCTATACATTACAGTCATGTGATTAAACGGCGAACGCGTTTTTAGATACTGTTTGATTTCCCCGTCCGTTTGCGGCACGCTGCGGACAGCCACGGGCGCTAAACTTTCTCCGTCTATTTCCTGGATTTGCCCACCCAACACTGCAGTATCCGGGTGAGCGGTAAAATACGCAAGCTGCTTTTCAAATCGGTCCGGACGGGAGATATCGTCGGCATCCATACGGGCGACTAATTCGTGTGAGCATTGTTGTATGCCATGGGCTAAAGCAGGACCCAGCCCGCCATTTTTAGCAAGCGGACATAATTTAATCTGCGGATATTTTGCGGAAAATTCAGTTAAAATAGCTTGTAACTCCGCCGGGATAGGTCCATCTATCACAGTCACCACTTCGGCGGGTTTGACGGTATTATCCAATACACGTACCCACGCGGGGCGGTCCTTGGCATACACAGACATCAATACCGAAAATGGCTCATAATTAGACATACATAAATTATACCAATTATGGGACTATGAAATCTGCCAAATATAAAGAAGAAAAGGGCGTGAAAAAAGTAAAAAAGGCGCGGGCTAGGCGCGCCTTGTAAAAGGGGCAGGAAAAGCCGTTTTATTTTCCGTAGATCTGAGACGAACACCCGCGCACAAGTAGGAGTGTCAAGGATGAGGTCACACACGTACGTTGCTCTCCGCAGCCCCGCTCGATGCGACTACCCGCCGTTATAAAATAAATGTCGTCCCCGAGGATTTTTATCGGGGACCTCAACCGCTTTGTTGTTTGTCGTCATCCCGGGCGTGGACCCGGGATCCAGCTGTTCATAAGGTTGTGTTTCCTTATTTATAACGACTGGATTCCCGGTTGCCTTCGGCCCCAGGAATGACAAAGCGTGTACAAAATAAGGCTGAGACTGCCGAGTCCTGCGGACCGCCGCTTCGGGAATGACATCTTTATTTGATTCTGTCATCCCCTAATGTCTGGCGGCCCGCAGCCCCGCTGCTGCGCGCACCCGCCTTACAGGGCGACTGCTGATTGTCCGCCGCAATTTCCATCAGCTGCGTAACGGCCTGGCAGTTTTTGTCCGTGTCTTTTAGATACGGCACAATGGTCACACCGCCCACTGCATACAATTTAAGCGTGCAGTATTTGCCAATTCTCCCCCCGATGCTGCGGCTAAATTCTATATTGTTTAAATCTTTGAAATACAGCCGGTCATAACTGCACCGCCAGCCGCCGCGTTTGACGGTGATGGACGTATCATTTTTCCACACCGTCACGGAAATAGATTCCAAACTATTTTTGATATCCTTTAGCGAATATAAAAGCGGCAGCACAAACACCGAAAACAAGACGTCTGAATTAAATCCGCCCTTGATAATCACCTGATGCCTGGCTAAAAATTCCCCTAGCCAATTTAGCCCCACAAACAATCCATACACACATACTATCTTGATGACCACCTTCGCAAATTCTTCCAAAAATTGATAGCGTTGTATGTCCAAATGTTCCCGGCCTGCATTGCCTTCAAACAGCGCGTCTAATTTGCTGTTTACTTCCATGCTCCCTCCTTTGCAACTGGAATTTACTTATCCTATCAGCCCGCGCGCAAAAAGCCAAGTGCAACTTTATATTATTTTTCATAAAAAAACCGCCATGTAATTCTTTACATGACGGTTTCCCCCGAGTTTGCTGTGCTCATCTAGGATGACTTGCATCCCACAGCTGATATATTATAACTCTTTTGCACTAAATTCTGTCAAGAATATCAATTAATTTTCCGGTCGTATAACAGCGCCGCGTTTAGCACCACGAGCACAGAGCCTGCGTTGTGCACCAAAGCCCCGGTGACAGGCGTTAAAAATCCGGCAATAGATAAAATAATCGCCAAAAAATTAATCCCCATGGCCAGCGTGATATTCAGCTGAATGCTGCGCCGCGTCAGGCGTGAAAGCTTGACTAAATACGGCAGCTTGCTCATATCATCACTGGTCAGCGCGATATCGGCTGCGTCCACGGCAATCGCGCTTCCGGCTGCACCCATGGCAATACCCACTTGCGCGGTTTTAAGCGCGGGCGCATCATTGACCCCGTCCCCAATCATAGCCGTACGACAGCCTGACGCTTCCAGCGCGCGCACATGCTCCACTTTGTGCTGCGGCAGTAAATCAGCATACACTTCATCAATGCCGGTTTGCGCCGCCAAATGCCGCGCCGACGGAGCGTGATCCCCCGTCAGCAAAACCGCTTTTAATTGCAAGGCTTGCAAAGAGTTGATGACTGCTTTTGCCTCCGGGCGCAACGTATCCGACAAACCAATTACCCCCGCGCACGTATTTTCCACGCTGACAAAAATTAATGCTTTGCCCGACTCCTGCAGCGTTTGCACGGCGGCGCGGTGCGCGTCCGGCACGGTAATACCTTGTTCGCGCAAATACGGCTCCGTACCGCAACACACCTGCTGCCCATGGATACGCGCGCTAATACCTTTGCCCGCTTCCATGGTAAAATCCGCCACCTCGTGCAGCGGCACTTGCTCACGCTGCGCTGCTTGCAAGACTGCACGCCCCAGCGGATGTTCGCTTTTCTGCTCCACCGACGCACACCAGCCAAGCACGTCCGCGCGCGTGTAACTGCCAAAGCAACACACATCACTAACCGTCGGTTTTCCGTAAGTCAGCGTCCCTGTTTTATCAAATAAAATAGCTTGCACCGTGCCCATTTTTTCCAACGCTTCGCCGGATTTAATAATCACGCCGTTTTGCGTAGCTTGCCCGATAGCTGCCGTGATAGACGTAGGCGTTGCCAACGCCAGCGCGCAGGGGCAAAACACTACTAAAATAGTAACAGCCCGCTCCAGCGCAACTTCATTTCCAAGCTGCAAAAACATCAGCACAATATACGTCAGCACCGCAATCCCTAAAGACGCCGGCACCAGCCACCCGGCCCATTTATCGGCAATACGTTCTATGGGAGCCTGTTTTTCTTCCGCTTCGCGCACGAGCTGAATCATTTTTTCCAAGGTGGAATCTTTGCCTGTTTGGGTGGCGCGTATGTCTATGCTGCCGCTGGCATTTAATGTACCCCCGAAAACCGCGTCACCCGCTTTTTTATCTACCGGCAAAGACTCGCCTGTAATAATGCTCTGGTCCACCGCGGCGGTGCCGTCTGTGATCACGCCGTCCACCGGGATAGTTTCCCCCGGCAGCACGCGCAATATATCCTCCGGCTTAATGGCAGCCGCAGGCACTTGTTCTTCTTGTGTGTGTCCGTCTTGCGTGATAATCCGGCGCCCTTGCGTCGGCTTGAGCGCGATTAGCTGCTGCAGCCCTTTTTGTGCGCGGCGCGCGGACATTTCTTCCAAAATTTCCCCAATTGCCATAATAAAAGCAATTTCGCCCGCGGCAAACTCCTCACCAATTAAGACAGATGCAATCATAGCCATACTAATCAGCAGCGGCGAAGTAATCCGTTTGCGCACAAATAAATTGTGCAGCGCATGGTACACTAGCGGCGTACCGGAAATAAAAACAGACACCCACGCCGGGTCCACTAGCGGCTGATATTTTAATACCAGGCATCCCAGGCTTAAGACTAAAAATATCCCCGATATTACGGTATATTTCAAGCTTTCTAATTTTTCAATATACTCGTGCATAATCCCTCACTTTAAAAAGCGCGCCAAGGCATTGTTTAAATCCTCCAGCACGCGCTGGTTGCCCCCTTCCAAGGCTTGCACGACACAATGCTCTAAATGATTTTTCAGCACCAGGCGGCATTATTAATAGCCGCCCGCACCGCCGAAAGCTGGATAAGCACGTCGCTGCAATCGCGCTGCTCTTGCACCATTTTTTCAATCGCTTGCAAATGCCCCGCTGCCCGCGCAATGCGGTGTGCGATTTGCGCCCGGTTGCCTGACGCGTCGTCGTGATGTTTGGCAGAACGAATTGTTTTTTTCATAACAGGTCCCCCTTACAATATATCCCCCCTGGGGGGATATATACAGTATAGCAAAGTCCCACCGCTTTGACAACCCGCAAAATAAAATACGCAAACGGGCCAGTTTTTGTATAATGAAAATATCCTACTAAAGGAGTATATATGAAAAAATTATTTTTAACTTTAGTTACCTTGTTTACTGCCGCGCCGCTGGTGCTGGCTGCCTCTAATTGCGCCACGCGTGTAGATAAAAATTTAGACAAGAGCACCACCGAAAAAGTGGAAAAGTGTTTAAATGAAGAGCCGGACCCTGAAGAAGAAGGCCCGGTGACGGAAGTGCTGATTTCGGACACTTATTCCGTG
>CAJOLM010000114.1 GCA_905235355.1 uncultured Elusimicrobiales bacterium | reverse complement strand
AGAAGCTTAATTGACAAGCACGGATTGCCTATATCCCCTTGCCAATTTTTACACCAATCCAGTCTCATATGTATTGAACCCTAACAGCCCTATTTTGGCCCCCTTTTTGGACACCCCTTTTGACAGCTTGTTCAAGCTGTCTTCCAATCAAATACCCGTCACTTCTTGCCCGCTGGCCAAAATAAAGTAAAATATGAATATGTCTTTTCAACGCTTTGTTGCCGTACGCTATATGCTAAAACGCAAAGGTTTGTTTGCGCTGATTACCACGTTAATCGGCGTGGCAGGCGTGAGCGTGGGCGTGGCTGCGCTGATTACCACACTATCGGTGATGAACGGCTTTCAAAGCGATATCAAAGAAAAAATCATTGGTGCGCAAAGCCATATCCTGGTCTTTGGTCACATGTCTGCAAGCAGCTATCCGGGCAAAATCCAGCAAGTGCTGGATATCCCCGAAGTGGTTGCCGCCGCGCCCAACATTTACGGACAAGCTATTTTATCTGCCAACGGGCAAAGCCTGGGTGTGGTCATCCGCGGGCTGGATCCGGCGCAGGAAGCCAAAATCAACAATTTGCAGGATTCGCTGACCGAAGGGGATTTTCAGCCGCAGGATTGGGACGAAAACGCCCCCGCGCCGCTGGTGCTGGGCACGGAACTGGCGGAAAATTTAGGTCTTGAAATGGGTGATGACGTGGTGCTAATTTCCCCCGCGTCCATTTCCACCGGGGCCGGTATGTTTCCGAAAATGAAAAAATTTCGCATCAGCGGTATGCTGCGCACCGGGTATTATGAATTTGATAATACCATCGTCTATGCACCCTTGGCAGATGCCAGCGATTTTTTGGGCCTCAAGCAAGGCATTACCGGCATTGCCGTCAAACTACATAATTTAAATCAGGCCGAAGACGTGGCACCCAAAATCCAGCAAGCCGTCGGCTATGGCTATGCGGTGCGCACCTTTGCCCAGATGAACAGCACGCTGTATGCCGCGCTCAAGCTGGAAAAAGCGGTGATGTTTATCATTTTATTTTTGATTATTGCAGTGGCGTCGCTTAACATTGCGTCTAATTTAATTTTGCTCGGGACGGAGAAATTGCGCGATATCGGCATTATGCGCGCCTTGGGCGCAAGCCCCAAAATGATACGCGGCATTTTTATGTGGGAAGCCATGATGACAGCCACCGTCGGCATTGTGCTGGGGGTGCTGCTGGCGCTGCTGCTGTGCTGGATTATTGCCACCTTTAATATTGTAGAGCTGCCCGGCGATATTTATTATTTAACCAAAGTACCGGTGCGCATAGAAATGTGGGACGTACTGGCCGTCATTATCGGCAGTTATTTGGTGTGCTTTGTGGCGGGGTTGTACCCGGCGGTCAAAGCCTCACGCGTAAATCCCACGGATGCGATACGTTATGGCTGATATATTAGAGATAAAAGATTTAACCAAAATTTACGGCCAGGGAGCCGAGCATCTTTGCGTTTTAGAACACGCGGAGCTGACCGTGCCGCGCGGCAGTTTTGTGGTACTGCTGGGCCCCAGCGGCAGCGGAAAGAGCACGCTGCTCAATCTTATTGGTATGTTAGACCGCCCGACGTCCGGACAGATTTTACTGGAAGGAAAAGATTTAGTGCGCTTAAAAAGCGAAGCCAAACGCTCGGCGTTGCGGCTGCAAAAAATGGGCTTTGTCTTTCAATTTGACGGGCTGCTGCCGGAATTTAATTTGCTGGAAAACGTGGCGCTGCCGGGCCGCATGCGCGGCAAAGACGAAACGCGCCGCGCGCAAAAACTGTTGGACCAATTTGGCATTGGACATATCAGCCACAAAATGCCGGCTGATTTAAGCGGCGGCGAAAAACAGCGCGCCGCTATCGCGCGTGCTTTATGCAACAAGCCCGATTTGTTGCTTGCCGACGAGCCGACCGGCAATTTAGACGTGCAGCGCAAGGAGCAAATCTTCCGTGATTTTGCTGCTCTGGCACAAGAGGGGCTCACCGTGCTCATGGTTACGCACGACGTGCACGCCGCTAATTTTGCAAGTGCGGTTTATACATTAGAAAACCGCCGCCTGACAAGAACCAAATAGAAAAATATTTCAACTAATAATATGAACGCGTCTCTTACCCCGCTTTTGATTATTTTGGCAGCTTTGGCAATCGTTGCTGCAGCTGTCTTTTACGGACGGTATCTAAAGCGCAAAAAAATACTGCGCGCTGCCAAACAGGGCGACCCGCAAGCCCAATATGAAGCGGCACTGCTTTTATACCACGGGCACAGCACCGCTAAAAATTGGCCGCTGGCTTTTTCTTATTTGAAATCTGCTGCAGACAGCGGGCACATCAAAGCCACCAATGCCCTGGGGGCATTGTATTGCGCGGGGCATGGCGCGGACAAAGATACCGACAAAGCCTTTGCGTGTTATGAGCGCACCGCCCAACAAGGAGATTTTGAAGGCATGATTAATTTGGCTGCTATGTACCGTGCGCGCAAACAAGACGAACAAGCTTTCCGCTGGCTGCAAAAAGCGGCAGACGGAAACAGCCCTTTGGGGCAGCGTTTATTGGCAGAATTTTATCAAACAGGGATTGGTGTGGCAGCGGATGAGCAACTCGCGCTAAAATACTACACGTTGGCTGCCCAGCAAGGCGAACCCGGCGCGGTCAAATTTCTCAAAAACCGCACGCCGGGTTTGCAACGAAACACTCCGCTGTAAATTAGGGTTTGAGCCAACGGGAGTGGGAGTCCTTTTGCGTATACCCTATATCTTTGCAATACGTATCATCCCAAACACACACAATTCTATTAGTGCACCATGTGTCTGGGTAGGCGGTAGTCTCTAATGCATATATCGCCTCTCCATTTTCTATGCGCATAGCGTCTATAAACTCTCCATCTACTGTATACACAAAATAGTTGCTCTGCAAAGCACATTTTTCACAACCCATCTCATATGGGTCATCTACCAGCTCTCCTAAACTGATGTCCATGTTGGCAAATAAATTATCACCTGGCTCGCCTTGCATACACTTACCAACCTCTCCATTAGCCAAAAAACACCGGGCTTGTGCGTCACGCAGGGTACGCAGCATCAATTCTCCTTCCGCCGCACGGGAACGTTCCACCGCTTTTCTGTACTGCGGCAACGCGATGGCGGACAATATGCCGATAATCAGCACAACAACTAGCAGCTCAATGAGCGTAAAAGCTTGATGCCACCCCCGAGGGTTGGTATCGGGGGTCTCATCCGCTTTCATTTTCAATAAGCTTGAGATTCCCGATACAGACACTCGGGAATGGTTCTTATTTTTATTTATATTTACATTTTCCATATTTTTTTCCTTTTGTAATTTTACTACCCTACCCCTGTATTGTATCAAAAAAAAAAAACAAGTCAAGCCCTGTGTTTGGGTTCAGATACATGTGAGACTGGATCACCAAACAGAGATCGTCGTTACCTAATCTGT
>CAJOLM010000113.1 GCA_905235355.1 uncultured Elusimicrobiales bacterium | reverse complement strand
CAAGTGGCGGATTTTATTGACCGCGCGATTACTCATTACGCCGACGAAAATTATCTGGCTAATGAAGCGGCAGAAGTGGAAAAGTTTTTAGAAAATTTTCCGCTGTATCCGACATTATAAAGTGCCATTGTCATTAAGTTGCGCACAAAGCTTGGCTTGAATAGCAGTCGCATTATTATAGGAATCACAACGTAGACGATTAGGGGCATCTTCAGTAATATAAATATAATAAAGATAACCCGGTAACCGTTGACAATTGACCTCGTTGATTGAGCCCTGATTAGTGCAATAAAAATATTTTAAAATAGGTCGGTTTTGGTCTCCGTGTATATGTGTGTTGCTCCCCGGCATATCTATATCCAATGCGTCAAACTCACCAAAAGTAGCCCAGCGGCCATTGGCAAGTTTGAACCTTTCTTGCGCTTCGGCTATTTTTTTCACCATAATAATACCTTCTGTCATGCGTACTTTTTCCACCGCTTTTTCATATTGCGGCAGCGCGATGGCCGCCAGTATGCCGATAATGAGGACCACAACTAATAATTCAATAAGCGTGAAGGCTCTTACGCTGTCATCAAATAAAGGAGCCATCCCCGAAATTTGTAACCCAAGATCTTCCACGCTCTGTTGTTTTTGTACGACACGGCTACAGCATGCGTTGAAGATTCCCGATAAAGACACTCGGGAATGGTTCTTATTTATATCTTTATTTTCATTTCTTTTATTTTTCATATTTTCTCCTGTTATTATTAAGTATGCTGTCATCCTGAGGTGTCGTTGCTCAGGATCTCCCTTGTTCCTGCCGTTTATTTTAAACAGCAACAACCTAGAAAGCGGAAGATGCTGAATAAAAACCTTTCAGCATGACATCTTTCTATATCCTGAGCAAAAACCCCTCAGGATGACATTTTTATTTGGTCCGCACCCCCGTATTGTACCAAAAAAAACAAGTCAAGCCCTATTTTTGCTCTCTTTTTTTACGGCGAAAAAACAGCAAAAAAATAGAGCCAAACATTGTTTGGCTCTATCTAAAACAAATACTTGTTTTATTGGGCTTTCTTAGCCACATCTACCAGTTGTTTGAAAGACACCGGATCTTTGATCGCCATTTCAGACAACATTTTGCGGTTGAGCGTAATACCGGCTTTGGCTAGTCCGTTGATAAACTTGGAATAGCTGATACCGTCTTCGCGCACGGCGGCGTTGATACGGGTAATCCACAATTGGCGGTAGGTGTGTTTTTTATCGCGGCGGTCCACATAAGAGTGTACCCACGATTTACCCAATTGTTGGGTAGCCATACGCAAGCGGCGGGATTTATCTCCGTAATAGCCGCTGGCGGCTCTTAATAATTTTTTCTTCCGGGCGTGCCGGGGAACGCTGAATTTAATTCTCATATTGCTTCACCTCTTATTTTGCCATCGGCATTTGTTTCTGCAAGACGCGGCCGTTAATGGAGTTCTTTTCAAACACTCCGGTCTGGCGCATATCATGTTTACGAGAAGCAGAAACAGGCGTAAGCAAATGTTTTCTGCCGGCTTTGCGGTGGGTATATTTACCCTTTGCGGTAACGCGGAAGCGTTTTTTGGCACCGCTATGGTTTTTCATTTTAGGCATTTTAGTTTCCTTAGTATTAGTTAGCGAGGTCTGACGAAACAGACCGACGCCCCTCCCCTACGCAAACCGTGCGCGGGCAGGTGTTTTTTATCAGATTTTCGGCACAAAGGTCATGGACATACGGTTGCCCATTTGTTGCAAGCCGCCGTCCACGGTAGCAAGGGGCTCAAGGCGCTTTGCAGCGTCGTTAAGCATTTGCTCACCAAGGTCTTTGTGCTGGTTTTCGCGGCCGTGAAATACGACCACTAAACGCACCTGATCTTTCTTTTTCAGAAATCCTTCAATTTGTCTGAGTTTGACGTCCAAGTCATGCGGCGCAATACGTGACTTAATACGCAATTCTTTCAGCGTCACTTTGCTTTGCTTTTTCTTGGCGTCCTTCTCTTTTTTGCCTTGTTCGAAAACATACTTGTTGTAATCCAGTATTTTGCAAACAGGCGGCTGGGCGTTGGGTGAAATTTCCACTAAGTCCAGCTCTTGTTCTTTGGCCAGCGCAATGGCCTGATGCGTAGGCAAGACGCCTATCATAGAGCCGTCGCTGTCAATTACTCTTACTTCTTCCGCGCGGATATTTCCGTTACGGGTGTATAAGTCTTTCTTAAAAACTCTTCTGTTATCAAATCTGGCCATTTTGTTTTCTTATGAAAAAAATAGTCCCTTTTCAGGACCATTTTATTATAGCAAGTTGGTAAAAGCACTGTCAATGCGCTCTACGCAACTTTATGTTCCGGATAACTTTTATAAAACTATCCTAAACGGCGTTTTTTGACTTTCATGCGCGTCAGCGCGCCTTTGCGCCCCAAGAAAACCACCACACTCCCACGGCGTTTAAATCAGCCGCTGCCGCCATTTTAGCGGTATATTCTTGCTCCAGTTGGGAGCAGACCGTTTGAAATTCTTGTATAGTCATAAATACTATGCTTTACTTTATTATTTGCGGCTTAACGGGGGAAGTTTAAGACACCGTATTAGATTTACACACAAAAAATCTCCGGGGGTGGCCCTGGGGGATTTTATTATAAAGAGTAATATACATTGTCCTCGCTCATGGTGACCCCGTTAGATTGCGTTATCATTTTACATACTGCTTTGGCGCGTTCGTTTCCTCCTACCGCTACACAATAGCGTGAAAGCTTTCCAAACAAAAATACCCGATACCAAAGTAACGTATTATCAGGCTGGCACAGAATAGAATCCGATGAGTTTCCATTAAAAAAAATCTTACAAGAAGTCTTTCCGATTTGTATCGCATTTTGTGAAGCGGTATATTTTCCGGGAAGTTGTATATCTAAATTATCAAAATTGGCGGTGTATGTACCATTGGCCAAATAGTACACTTTTTCGGCAGTCAGCAACGCTTCTCCGGCCGTCATCGTTTCTACAAAACGCGCTTTATCCACTACTTTTTGATATTGCGGCAGGGCAATAGCAGATAAAATGCCGATAATAAGAACGACAACAAGTAGTTCAATAAGTGTAAATGCGCTCTTGCTGTCATTGCCGGCATGGACCAGCAATCCAGCCGTTAATAAAGTTGTGTTTCCTTGTTTGACAGTGGATTTCCGGTTGCCTTCCGCCCCAGCAGTGACAACATCTTTTTCCTTGCTATTTTCCATATTTTCTCCTGTTATTTAATGCGTCGTGCTGAGAGATTTCTGCTCAGCACCTCAACCGCTTTTTCAAGGTATAGATCCTGAGCAAAAACTCCTCAGGATGACATTTTTATTTGGTCCGCACCTCCGTATTGTATCAAAAAAAAAAAACAAGTCAAGCCCTATTTTTACAACGAAAAAACAACAATAAACATCCCCCCGCAAAGCGGGGGGTTTTTCACAGTACGGGTAAAACCCTGGCCTACTAGCCTAGAGTAAAATCCTTCTTAACGGCCTGCCACACGCGACTACCCCGCCGTTATAAAATATATGTCATCCCCGAGTGTTTCTGTCGGGGA
>CAJOLM010000112.1 GCA_905235355.1 uncultured Elusimicrobiales bacterium | reverse complement strand
ACACGCAGCAAAAATATGGTGTTTAAATTGACGCTCATAGCCATCTTGTGACGACGTACGGTTATAAGAATCATCTTGTTTGGTTTGTTTGTGGCAGGCACTGATACCAAACGTGCAAATAAGTACAGATAATAGTAATAATAATTTTTTCATGGTTTCTCCCTTGGAATATGCTTGGCAGGTCATAAACCCGCATGGTACTACTAGTATAGCTGATTTGGGGGACGATAGCAAGCATCTGTGCGAACGCGCGGGCCCGGGTGCGTGCGGGCGCGCGTTCTTTAGAGGGAACCTAAAAATGGAAATACAAAACCCCCGCTTGAGCGGGGGTTGGGTAAAAGATATAAGGCAAGCCTTACAGGCCCATCGCGGCGTCCAGATTTTTTAGATCAGTTGACATATTTTTGACGGTTGCTTCGGCTCCTTTTTTTACCAATTGTTCGCTGCCTTCCTGACTTAATTTTTTATTGGAAGCATTGACAATTTCACGGGCTTGTGTGATGTGGTTTGCCGTGTTAGTGGTAATTTTACGCCCTTCATCAACCGGAGCAGAACCTTGCGTTAAGTCTGCATAGCCGGGAGCGCCTGCTATAATCCGTGCGGCAGAATAACCTTGGTTGGCTACTTCTAGCCCTACGGAAGGGGTAAGTGCATGGATCATGACATTATCCGGAATTTTTGTATCAGCAGAGACAAAGCGCCACGAAGTAGTATATTTGGACATGTCAAACGTAGGCTCCAATACGCGGTCTTTTTCTTCGTCTGTTAACTGGTCGCTATCCAGCACATATTCCATAAATTTGTTCATATCAGTTTTGCGTGCGGGTATTTCGTAAAGATTTACCCCAGCGCTTTGGGCGGTGTCTTGCAGCTCATAGGCAGTAGAATACGGAGAGGCTGTTAAGAAACAAGTACCGCTGCTGCAGCCTTCGGACTCCCAAGAAAAGTTCTGATACATTTCATACACTTTTTGTCCAAGGCTCTTTTGCTGGCCTGGTTCGGCGGACTCTTGTATCTGCTGAAAAGGGTTTTGTCCATTTGTAACAACCGCCGATATAAACGCCATGCGGACATTTGGATTAGAGGGGCGACCAGATATGGCGGCTAACGTTTGTTGTAGTTGTTGTTTAGCAAGTTTTCCCGCTTCTTCTGCTGCTTGCTTGTTAGCCTGGTGGTCATACGGGGGAAAGACGGCCGGGCCATTTATGGAACAAGAATTGGACCCGTGAAAGGCAGATGATACGGCGGGTTGGTTGTCCCCACATGAAGAAGATGCCAGTTCAGCTGCTCCGTCAGGCAGTTGTTCCACAGCCATCAGCGTATTGGCGGCTAGCGTCGGGTCAACCATGAGATCATTTTCGGCCTGGCCTTGCAGTTGTTGTAGAAAAGCTTGATTGAGTCCCACTTTGGCCTGTTCCCCGCGTTTGTCTATAAACGACTCAAACTCTTTATACTCTTTTGGGTCTAATATATTTCTAGCGGTGTCTTTTAAATTTTTAACAGTATTATCAATAGATTTTTCCGGATGATACAGCAGGATATCTAACACAGGATTGACCGCGCTGGAATCAAAATTGCTTTCGTCTATATCTCCCATACTAAGTCCGGCTTTGGCAAAGTCACGCGCTTGTTTGTTTTGATTGTTTGTCAATGCTTCGGAACGGCCCAATTGGGCAGTTGCTTGGCGCGGTTGTCCGGCAGAGGCAAGCCGGGTATCTTCCTGGTCTAACCCAAAGAATTTTTTAATCGGCTGCCACATGCGCGCCCATTTGGAATCCGGGATTTGCGGTTGGGCGGGTGCGGCCGGGCGGCCCGTCCATTTGGCGGCGCGCTCTTGGCGGACGTATTTGTCATAGGCAGAGTCAGAGGTATTGATTTCATGCATACCGCGCTGGCTGCTATCCGGCATTGTTTGCTGCACTAAAATCCAATCCCCGGAGTCATCTACAAATTCGGCCCCTTCATAATTATAGGTGGCATCTATATTGACCGGAGCATTGGTATCTGCTCGGGTGGGGGTTTGTGCGGGCATAGCAGTATTGGTGATTGGAACTGCTGCCAGCGGTTGTTGCTGCGCATTAGCCTGTTTTTTGGCATTGCGGGCAAACAAGCTGTATACTTTTTTGACCAGTTCGCTTAACGGATTAGAAGTGAAAATTTGGGGCGTTGCTTTTTTGGTCTGTTGGGTGTTTGACGGGGAAGAAGTATCTAAAAACGGCAACAACAAAAAGCACACAATGGCCACGCCTAATATGACCACAATAAATTTACCAATAGCTTGCTTTTTTTCGTTCGTCATAAAAAATCCTTTTTAGTAGATATATTTAGGGTATCTTTTTTTGACGGCGGGCACAAGGTCCTTTGGACCTATTATTAGATTAGGCCTTCTGGCGATGGTGGGAGAAAAGCCCCTTGGTCATTTCCCAAGATTTAGATAAATGCGCTTTGATTTTTTGCCAAAGGGATAACTCCGCAGTGTTTGCCATATCGGAAGCCAGCAGCGGTTCATAGCCGGCTGAGCGCAGCAGCTGAGTCAAATAGTTAGACGGAACGGAGAAATTTAAATTTTGATTGCCTTCCCCTTTGTAGCTGGAAAACGCCACGGACACCACATGTCCGTCTGCATCAAACACCGGGCTGCCGCTAGAACTGGGGGAGATGGGCGCGCTGATTTGGTGTAAAACTACCCCGTCGGCTTTTTTGCGCACCTGGCTGATAAGGCCGGACGAAACGGTATTTTGCAAGCGGCGCGGATTGCCAA
Organism: uncultured Elusimicrobiales bacterium; assembly: GCA_905235355.1. Lineage (GTDB taxonomy): Bacteria > Elusimicrobiota > Elusimicrobia > Elusimicrobiales > Elusimicrobiaceae > Avelusimicrobium. Next base: position 1,149 of record CAJOLM010000112.1, on the reverse strand, counting down.
TGACGGTAATCTCTTGCCCGGGGAGTACATAGTCCGAATCGGCCAGGGTAACCGTGGGCAAATTACGCGCGGCAATTTGAACGAGTGCCAAATCCACCTGGTCTGATGCGGCCAGTAGTTTGGCCTGCCCGGAAATCGCGCCGGTATTAAAAGTAATATTGACATAAAACGCCTGGTCCACCACGTGGCGGTTGGTGGCAATAATGCCGTTTGGATTAACGACAAAGCCCGTCCCCGTAAAGGTGGAGCCGTCCGGCTGCAATACATTAACCGCCACTACAGCCGGAGAATTATCCTCGGCTATTTCTATGTGGGTTTTGCTTTGCAGCGGCAGCCAGGCCGCCAGAAAAATCAGCGCAATACATAAGCGTTTCATAGTTTGATTATATAAATTTATAACCTGTTTTTTGCATTGGCGGATTTGCCAAGCGGGTGTATAAATTGTAAACTGGTGTTAATAGGAGTGTTATTTGTATGGAAAAAGTATATATTAGCCGCAAAAAATATGAGGCTCTGGTAGGAGAGCTTAAAAATTTGAAAGAGGTAAAGGCTCAACTGTCCCAAGAAATCGGCGAGGCGGCAGCCCAAGGGGATTTGAAGGAAAACGCCGAATATCATGCCGCCAAAGAAAAACAGGCCGAAACGCTGATTCGCATCCAGGAGCTGGAGACTACTTTGCGTAATGCGGAAATTACGGATAATTTGGAAGTGGACCGCAGCGAAGCGCGTATCGGCGCGACGGTCACCATGCAAGACGTGGAAGCCGGTTTAGAATTTACTTATACATTGGTAGGCCCTATGGAGTCCAACCCGGACAAAGGGCTGCTGTCTGTCAAAAGTCCGCTGGCTTCCGGTGTGCTGGGTCACAAAGAAGGCGACGAATTTGTGGCGCAACTGCCCAAAGGACCGCGCACCTACAAACTGGTTAAGCTGGAATATAAATAAGTATTTGTTTGATATATTTTACACCCGCCGTATATGTGGCGGGTGTTTTTTTGTTGTGTTTTCTTGTTTGGCAAAATAGGGCGAAAAAGAAAGAGCAAAATAGGACTGTTAGGGTTCAATACATATGAGACTATTCCGACGACGTTTTCCGAAACAATTTAAGACAATCTCTTTTTATCCTCTTAAAATAAGTCCATCATATAC
>CAJOLM010000111.1:786-4493 GCA_905235355.1 uncultured Elusimicrobiales bacterium | reverse complement strand
GACCAATACACTGACCGCGCAAAAAATGTACTCCCATGTGCGCGGGCTGGTTAAAGAAATCGCGCCGAAACTGATTTATGATTTGTACGGTGGCGCGGGCAGTTTTTCACTTTCCTGTGCGGACCTGTGCGAAAAAAGTATTTGCGTGGAAAGCGTGGCGCCTGCAGTGTATAACGGCATTGATAATGCCAAATTAAACGGGGTAAAAAATGTGCAATTTTTTTGCGCCAAGGTGGAAGATTTTGTTAAGCAGCAACCGCTTGAAAAAAAGGACGCGCTGATTATTGTAGATCCGCCGCGCAGCGGTATGCACCCCAAAGCCGCCAAAGCAGTAGCCGAAAGCGGCGTGCGTAAAATTTTATACATTTCCTGCAATCCGGTCACGCTGGCCAATGACCTGCGCGTGCTGACCGAGCAATATGACGTAATGGCGGCGGAAACGTTTGATTTTTTCCCGCATACCGAGCATATTGAAACGCTGGTGCAATTAAAACACAAATAATATGACGTTAGACGAAGCTTTACACTCCTTAAACCCGCAGCAACTGGAAGCCGTCAATTACGAGGGCGGCCCGTGCCTGATTGTGGCCGGGGCCGGAACCGGAAAAACCAAAACGCTGACGACCAAAATCGCTAAATTAATCCATGACGGCTACGCGCCGTACCGCATTTTAGCGGTCACCTTTACCAATAAAGCCGCCGGAGAAATGCGCGAGCGTGTGGAAGCGCTTGTTCCGGGGCAGAGCCGTAATGTATGGATACATACTTTTCACTCGTTTGGTGTGCGCGTTCTGCGTCAAAACGCAGAGAAAATCGGCTTGTCTAAAGATTTTGCTATTTATGATGAAAACGAACAAAAACGTCTGGTGACGCTGCTGCTGGAACAAATGGGCGTCAAAGACCCCAAGAAGGAAGCGGGGCAAATTGTCGGCATGATTTCCCGCGCGAAAGACGATTGTATCACGCCGGAAATGCTGTCCACTTCTGCCACACAAAGCGGCCTAGATTACAAAATCCGCGCGGCTGAAATTTACAAAAGATACGAGCAGAAACTCAAGGAAGCGGGCGCGCTGGACTTTGGCGATTTGCTGGTCAAAACGCTGCAGCTTTTGCGCGAGCATGAGGACGTGCGCGAGTATTACCAGCAATTTTTTCAATATATTTTAGTAGATGAGTATCAGGACACCAACCACACCCAATACCTCATCACGCGCCTGCTAGCCGAAAAGCACCGCAAGCTTTGCGTCGTCGGTGACCCGGACCAAAGTATTTACTCCTGGCGCGGTGCGAACATACGCAATATCTTGGAATTTGAAAAAGATTTTAAAGATGCCAAAATTGTTACGCTGGAGCAAAATTACCGCTCCACTAAAGTAATTTTGGAAGCATCTAATAAACTCATTGTCAAAAACTCACAGCGTAAAGAGAAAAATCTGTTTACCGAAAAACAGCGCGGAGATGATATAGAAGTACGCGAAACACCGACGGAAGGGCTGGAAGCAGAATGGGTTGCGCAAAACATCAAAGCGCTGGTGGACCAGGACGGATACAGCTTAAATGAAGTAGCCGTTTTTTACCGCACCAACGCGCAGAGCCGTAACTTTGAAGACAAATTCCGCCGCTATCAAATTCCGTACCGCTTGGTCGGTACAGTGCGCTTTTATGACCGTAAGGAAATTAAAGATATGCTCTGCTATGCGCGCCTGCTGATTAATCCAAACGACGACATCAGCTTGCTGCGCGTGATTAATACGCCTACGCGCGGCCTGGGCAAAACAGCGCAGGAGCGACTATTGGCGTATGCACAAGAAAATCATTTGTCTTTGTATGGCGCGTTAAAAGCTGCGCAATCCATCCCTGATTTAACCAAACAAGCGCGCCGGGCTGCAGTGGAACTGGTGCGTATGGTGGAGGGGTGGCGCGCGGATATGTTTGTCATTAGTCCGACGGAAGTGATGAATAAAATTTTGAACACATCCGGCTACGCGCAAATGGTAAAGGCCGAACTGGACAAAGACCCGGAAGCGGAAAGCCGCCTGCAAAACTTGGACGAGTTAATTAACGCAGTAAAAGAATATGAAGACCGCGTGAGTAAACAAGAGGACAAAGAGCCGTCTTTGTCTGATTTTTTGCAAGAAATTTCTTTGCTGACCGGCACGGACGATTCTCAGGCGGGTGAAGGCGGGGCCGTGACGCTGATGACAGTACATTTAGCCAAGGGACTTGAGTTTAATGCAGTGTTTGTAACAGGGCTGGAGGAAGGGCTTTTTCCCATTAACCGCGACGATAGCGATGAAATGGAAGAAGAACGCCGCTTGTGCTATGTAGCCATGACCCGCGCGCGTGAAAAATTATTTATGACCTATGCCTCACAGCGCCGCACCTACGGCAAATTGCATGACAATGTGCCGTCGCGCTTTTTGTTTGAAAGCGGATTATTAAGTGAGGAAGAACGCGAAGCGTACGAACAAAACCAGTCGCGCTATGACAATTTCCGCACCAAGTATGGCCTGTATGGGCAAGGCGGCGGATTTTACGGCGGACAACGCAATAAAAGCGGATATCAGGGCTCTTTTGGACGGAGTCAAAATAGCTACAACGGATTTGAAGGGTTTGTCAGCCGCAGCCGTTTTCAGAAGAAATACGACGAGCATGGTTATGAAATAGAGGACGAAGAGCTGGATTATACGTCTTCTGCGCGCAATAGCGGGTTGGGGTCTTTGTATGCTACCCCTTCTGCACCGCGCCGCGGATTTTCCGCTTCAGACAGCCGGCGGCGCTTTCCTAATTCGTCCGCGCCCAAGCAAGAAAAAGGCACTTCTACCACCGCTGCAAACGGCAAAACCGTGGCAGTAGGGGGCCAAGTAAAACACGGAGTGTTTGGACTGGGTAAGATTACAGCCGTAGCCGGATCTGGCGACAGCTGCAAAATCACTGTGCAATTTGCCGGTGGCGTGCAGCGTACGTTTATGCTCTCTTTTGCGCCGCTTGAAATTTTATAAAACTGGACAAAGCGGTTGTATTTTGGCATAATTAAAATGTAGTAGTAATTTGTAAGTTAAATTGGCTTGTTTTTGGGTCCGTGTCAGCCACGGAACGAGCGCTCTTGTAGAGTGCGAGTTGTCACCCCGGAAACGGCGTAGCCATTTAACTGTGTAAGGAATTACACGGTGAGGCAGCGTCGTTACTAAGCGTGTGACAACTACTAGTAATGGAGAGCTGCCTTTTTCTAGGTCTGCTTTTCATCTACTTACCCAAAAATTTACAGGCTTTGTTTTTAGCCCGAAAGGGACTGCTGTTATAAAATAGCTGCGAGCACACCACCTAAAAACAAAGTTGTTATTCTTTCGTGTAAAGAATTACACGAGGAAGGCAGCTTTGTGATAGAGTGTGGTAGCTCCTGTGACAAAGGCTGCCTTTTTTATGCGTATATGAAGCGCAGCTGAAAAATTTCAGATCCCCCGGTCTGCTATGCCGAATCACGCAGCATAGTAGACAATACCCCCGGTACTCATCCCGGGGGTATTTTTGTGTGAGAAAACCCCGCGCTGGGCGTGGGTTTCCGTAGAGACTAGGCGCGATGAGGCGGGCAGCTAGCGTTGTTGTGATATATAAAAATAAGTGTCATTCTCAAGGTTGTAGTTGAGAATCTTCCGCTGATTGTGCTGTAAATAAAGGAAAACCTTATTTACAAACAGCCAAATAAG
>CAJOLM010000111.1:0-712 GCA_905235355.1 uncultured Elusimicrobiales bacterium | reverse complement strand
TTTCCCTCGCCCGGTGAGGGAGAGGGTGCCCGAAGGGCAGGTGAGGGGCGAAAAATAGGGCTTGACTTGTTTTTTTTTTTTGATACAATACGGGGGTACGGTATGACTTTTTAATGCCGTCATTGCGGGCGTGGACCCGCAATCCAGGCCGTTTATAAGGGAAAGACGTCTTTATTAAACAGACTGGATCCCGGATCCATGTCCGGGATGACGACAAAAAGGAGAAGAAGTAAAAAATATAAAAGGTTGTCATCCCCGATAAAAGCACTCGGGGACGACAGAATCAAATAAAGATGTCATCCCCGAAATTTGTAATCGGGGATCTCGTCCTTAAAAAAGTTGTTGAGGTGCTGAGCAGAAACCTCTCAGCACGACACATTAAATCAAAGGAGAAAATATGAAACAACAAAATAAAAATAAAATAGGGGCCATGCTGAACTTGATTCAGCATCTCCCTCTTCCTAATAAAATAAAGGAACAGACTTTACTTATCACAACCGGGAAGCGGGAGACCCCGGATCAAGTCCGGGGTGGACTTTATATCATAAAGACAAAAGCATTTACGCTTATTGAGTTGTTAGTAGTCGTTTTAATCATTGGTATCCTAGCTGCCATTGCCTTGCCGCAATACCAAAAGGCAGTGTGGAAAAGCCGCTTCTCTACTGTAAAAGCACTTGTGCGTTCTATTACCGATGCAGAAGAAGTATATTAT
>CAJOLM010000110.1 GCA_905235355.1 uncultured Elusimicrobiales bacterium | reverse complement strand
TAAATAGGTGCAAAAGAATAGTATGGTTTGCTATGGCAACGTATACAAACGGCTGGTGGTATATTCAGTGTGTAAATTTGCCCCAAAAATTTTATGACAGTTTAATTTTGACTCAGCCAATAATAACTATTCCCCCCAGCATTAAATCGGTAAGTACCATAGGTGGCACATACCCTATTCCTAAGAGAGTCATTAATGGGCGCTTGACAAGATCGTTCCATTATGCGGCCTGTAAGACTTGAAAAATTTGTTTCAAGACTAATGGAATTTAATACAACATGACAATGCAAAACTGTCCGAGAACCACTATTATTCCATTGGCAACTTTGATAAGTTACTGTTGGAAAAGTTTCCCCTAAATCTTCCAGATTAATGGTAAATACACCATTGGCTAAATAATAAGCTTGTTGAGCCTGTTCTAATGCGTGCATAGTGGTAAATGCTTGGACCATTTTGGTTCTTAAAATAGCCAAACGATATTGCGGCAATGCAATTGCGGACAGTATGCCGATGATAAGTACGACGACAAGTAACTCAATAAGCGTAAACGCACGCTTGCCGTTATCAAACAAAGCAGTCATCCCCGAAATTTGTAATCGGGGATCTTCCACGCTGTGTTGTTTTCGCACGACACAACCACGGCATGCATTGAAGATTCCCGATAAAGACACTCGGGAATGACATTTTTTTATATCCCGCCCCAACGGCCGCCCGCAGAGTCGGGATGACGGGGTGTGCGTAAATGCACGCTTGCTGTCATTGCCGGCATGGACCGGCAATCCAGCCGTTAATAAGGTTGTTTTTCCTTGTTTGATAGTGGATTCCCGGTTGCCTGCGGCCCCAGCAGTGACAACATTTTTTCCTTTCTATTCTTCATATTCTGTTCCTTTTATGGGTCGGCTTAAGCAAAATACGCCATAAAAAAGCGACGTATTGCCTAAGCTATTTCCGTAACCTGTGCAATAACCGTCGCCTGTCCGCCCCCTAAGGGGCAGACACAAACAGACGATTTCTTGCTGGACGGAAATATGCCTCGTGCTTGCGCACCCGGCTTAGTGTAGGCTCGCCCTACACTTCCAACAACAAATCAAATTAAATTTTTATCTTCGTCAATTCTCCTGTTTACAGTATAACTTATTTCTTAAAACTTTTATTTAGCCCGGCTTCCAGCGGAGTAAATTTTTGACCGCTGAGCGCGCGCCATTTGCTGCCGTCACAAATCCAATGGCCCGGAATTTGCGCCTCTTTGATTTTGTCATAATTAAGCGCAGGCTGCGTACCTGTCAGGCGCGCCGCTAGCGAATAGCACGCCGCTGCTAAGTGCAGCATAAAGGCCGGCGCGTGCGGCATAAAGGGTTTGCGTACGCCCATTGCGCGCGCCATTTTGCTAATAAAATCCGGCCAGGAATAATCCGTTTCTTCGCAAACAAAGAAAATTTGATTTTCGGTGCCTTTTATGGTGAGCGCACTTGCCAGCGCGTGCACTAAATCCTGCACATATACAAAGCTAAACATACCGTTGCCGGACGTGTTGACCATAAGCCCGCGTTTGACCCAGGAGGCAATTTTAGACACGCCCGAATCGCTCCCGCCGTACACAATGGGTGCGCGGAAAATGGTCCAACTAATAGCCGGGTTTAAGGCTTTGAGCGCTTTCTCCCCCTCTAGTTTTGTGATGCCGTAATCAGAAATAGGGGCCGGCTCGTCGGTTTCGGTGCGCGGTTTTTTGCTATCGGTTGCAAAGCCGCTGGCCGCCAATGAGGACATATAAATAAACCGCTCCACCCCCGGAGTCGTGTTAGCCGCTACCACCATATTATGCGTGGCGGTGACGTTGGCCTTTTCAAAATCCTCATAGGTAAAACCGAAAAGGACCGCTGCCAAGTGATACACCACCGAGCAGCCCTGCATTACTTTTTGCAAAGAAGCTACGTCCTGATAATTGGCCTGCACGACAGACACGTCAGGATTAACAGGCTGCTCTTTGGGCAACCGGCGCGAAACAATGCGCACTTTATAGCCTTGTTGCAAAAGCACGTCGGTGAGGCATTTGCCAATAAAGCCGTTTCCGCCTGTAATTAAAATGGTTTTTTTCATTCTTCGTCCTCCAGTTGGACCATCAGTTCTTCAACTTTTTCCTTTTTTTCCTTTACTGTTTTGCGCAAGTCAGCAGCTTGTTCGGATTTCTTTTCCACTTGTTGATTGACATAGTTAGCTTCGTCGTGTACATTGCGCCGTACAAAATCAAAATTAAATGTCAGCTGCTTGATGCCCTGTTGCACGTCTTGCATGGTAGGCCATTGGTGATTTTGCAAGCGCGTGAGCGGTGTTTCGCCCCCTTTTAACGGGAAATACGCCAGCAGCGTGCCGCCCATAGCAATGATCAAAATAATGCTTAACAGACGGTGCAAAAATTCCACCTTAGCTATGGCAAATAAGTTTACCAAAATAGAGAACAAAATGATAATACATGTCCATAGCAAAATGAACATACCAATAAAGGTGAGTCCGGCTCTGTCGTACTGCGGCCACAAAATAATTGTGCCGGCTACCAGTGCGAGTAATAAAAAGAAGCGTTGCCATCCTGTCATATTATTTCTCCGGTTTAAGTTCTAATGTTACTGTCAGTTCGTCTTTTTCATACAACATGGGAAGCGGCTCAAAAGGCCCTGCATTAATAACGGCGGATTTGGCTGCAAAGTCATAGCTGTCATCGCCGGACGAACGTTCCAGTTTCAAATTTTTAATTTTGCCGTCGCGCGCGATAGCAAAGGTAATCAGCGCGCTTAAGCTAACCCCAATCGGGCGGCGTTTTTCCCACTCACTCCACAAGCTGTTACGCACTTGCGCAATATACCACGGATAAGGAAACGTGGCAAAATCAGTTTGCACATTTCCTCCGGCAAATTCGCCCTCTCCGCCACTGCCGGATGTAGTTTCGGCGGGTTTGTCCTCGGTGGGCTTTTCCTCATCTAAAATGCTGGGTGCTGCCAGCGGCGCGGGTGCCGGTTTAGGCTTTTCTTTTTTAGTTTGCTTTTTGGTGGAGATTTCCGATTTAGATTGATAGGCCTTCGGATCCGGTTTTTTAACTTCCGGTTCTTTGGCAGGCTCTGCCGGAGCTTCTTTTTTTACTTCGGGTTGGGGCGTAGGAGCAGCGGCCTGTTGCATGGCGACCACTTTTCCGCTGCCTATAAAATCAATCGTATAAGTGGCAGACGGAGCCTTTTTGCTCGGTGCGAGTATGACCAGCACCAGCAAGCCAAGCGCCAAATGCAGCGCACAAGAAAGCGCAAAATAACGGTTCATTAGTTCTTTGCCAGGACCCCGATTCCCAATTTAGCCGCACCCAATTTTTTGGCTATATCAAACACATCTACGACGGTTTGTATCGGTACAGATTTGTCGGCCTCTACCAAAATAGTTTTTTGGCTGGATTTACCCATGCGCAGTATCAGTTCTTTCTCTAATGTCTTGACAGTATAACTGCGGTTTTCAATGCGGATAGAGCCGTCCTTTTGCACTTCAATACGGATGACATTTTCTTCCGCCGTGGTGTTGACAGAGTTAGATTTAGGCAAATCCACGTTCATCTGCATTTGCACCAACATAGGGCTCATTACCATAAAAATGATTAGCAAAATTAACGTGATGTCTATAAAAGGCACCATGTTAATATCTGCCATAACTGTTCTAGGTCTGTGTGCCATAGATTACCCGCGTTGTTGGAAAATAATTTCGTCGGCAATGCTTTCCAGTTCTTTGCCAAAATAATTGGTTTTAGAC
>CAJOLM010000109.1 GCA_905235355.1 uncultured Elusimicrobiales bacterium | reverse complement strand
AAATTGCCTTTTCCGTTATCACGTGTAATCTGTTGGGCACCCACGGAATAAAAGGTTTTCATTTCCATTTGCCACCCCAGTTCTGAAGTACTATAGATGTATTTTTCATTGGGGGTTTTGATGACATACGGCTGATTTTGGTCGGGGTTCAGCCAACGGCCTGCGCTGTTACGGTAGTTCACCACAATCATACTGGCTGCTGTTTGAGAACGTGCAAATTGAATAATCCCGCGGTTGTAATCTATCGTATAATCTACTCCGCGCGTTAAAAGTTTAAATTTAGAGCTCGGAAAAATATCGCCGGTACCATAATCACGCGGCGTGAGCGTAATGGGTACATAATCACCGGAGGTAGTGTTGGTATCTACATAAATTTCTTCAGAGCCGGGCGCGATATTGCCCATTTCGCTTTGCCAGGTGGGGTTACTTCCCGGCGGAGTATTGGAACCAAAAGTTAAATCATAATACGTCCGGCGCACATAGTCAGTATCTTTAATAGACACGATTTCAAACACGCTGCTGCCGATAAATTGCTTTTGCTTGTTGGAACCTTTTGTCTGGCTGCCGATTACATGCAAATCTAAATTTTTATGTTGCAAGTGTACCTTAGCCCCAAACAGTTGTTTTTCATACGCGATAAATTCCGTCTGCGGCAACGACAAATTGATATCACCAAATTCTGCCAGTTGCACCAGCTCTCCGGGTTTGCCACGGTAAGCCACTGAAATTGTTTTTTCTTCTTCACGCTTATCATCATAGTCAATATCTACAAAAATACGGTCCAAAATTTTACCCTGCATTTTGAGTTGCATTTCTTGCTGCATTTCAAAGTTATGTACATCACGTTCTTCAATGTCATTGTTAGCATCTTTTGTATAACGCTTGGCATTAAACCTAAAGCCCACCATATAACGCCCCGTCAAAGCGACGTTTGTACCATACAGCGGCAAAGAGAGAGTAGGATTGAGCAACGTTAAATCAGGGATAGGTTCGGGCTCTTTGTCTAAATTATAATCGCCCTCTACTGCCGTTACAGCCTGGCGCCAAAATTCGTTAGTATATTTGAGCAGTTGCGCATCATCCGGTGCTTCTTCCACCACCAGTTCGCGCTCGGCTTTGGCTTTATGTTCTTCTTCAAAAATATCGTATTTATCAGTATCTACCAGCCGATACGGCAGCGTTTCGGCCTGCAAAAGCGGACCGAAAAGCAACTGGCTGGCCAGTACTAAGCATAAAAACCGGCGTGCGGTTTTCATAAGCGGACGAAATACCTCATAATGTCATTTTATAATATTATTCGCACGCGTAATGAATTATTATTGCCCGCGCGCGTTACCTATCGCGCGCGTGCGAACGAATTTTCGGGTTAACCAGGCGGGATATTTGTTAGAATAAGAGAGTATGAATATTCCGCGCCCAGCTATTTTTAGCCGCTATATTGCCAAGAGCCTGATTACTTTTTTTGCAGGCGTACTTGGCATTTTAACCTTTGTTATTTTTATGCGGCAATTTATCACGATTATGGACATGGCTATGACGTACGGCACCAGCTGGGTGTGGATTGCCTCATCCCTTCTCAACGTACTACCTAGCGTGCTCACGCTGGCAGCGCCTATGTCCTTTCAAATTGCCGTATTGCTTACGCTGACTAACATGAGCGAACACGGTGAGCTGATTGCTTTGCGCGCGGCGGGATTTTCCTTCCGTGAAATTGTGCGCCCTATGGCCTATTGCGCTATAGGACTCACGATACTCATGGTGGCTTTTGCCAACTGGATTACCCCGCGCAGCTACCAGCGTGTGTTGCAACGGCGCGAGGAAGCTAAGCAAAAAATTACCAAAGTTACGCTAGAGCCCAAAACATTTTTAGATCTGGGGGAATGGGATTTATATCTGGAAGATTTAGACGGACACACCAATTTAGCCAAACAAATTCACTTAATCCGCAAACAGGACGCTAATTCATTAAGCACCAAAGTAAATGCCAGCGAAGGAAAAATTATTTTAACCGATAGTGCGATTGGGCTGCAACTTAAAGATGGACAAATGCAACGCATTAACAAAAAAGACCCTACTGCCATTATCGCCGCTAATTTTGACAGCTATACCATGAGTATTTCCCTCTTAAAAGGGCACAAACGCCGCACGCGCGTGAGCGAACTGACCACCACTAAAATGTGGCGCCAATTGCGGCACGACCGTTTCACACCCGAGAAAAAAGCCGAGTACCGCACCGAAATCAGCACGCGTAACGTCATGGCTTTTTCCCCGCTGATTTTGCTGCTGGTAAGCTGTCCGCTCGGGTTTTCGCTAGGCAAACGCACCAACAAAGGGTGGGGTATGCTCTTTAGTGTCATTATTATTTTCTCGTTTTATTTACTGATGACCTTGGGCTTAAGCATTGGCGAAAAATACGGTCCGCTGGCGTATCCGGCGCCGTGGCTGCCCATTTTTGTAGGCATTGGCGTTGGCATTTACTTGTGGAAAAAGAGGTTAAATATTTAATGCAACACCGTTTATTCCGCTATATCGCTAAAAAGTTTTGGGGCCCATTTTTATTTGCCCTGGGTGTGTTCGCTGCCCTGGTGGTACTCGGCGATACATTTGAAAAACTCAAAACTTTAAGTAATGGATATTCCACTTTAGGCTCGGTGCTGAAATACTCTCTGCTGACCTTTCCCAGCTGGCTGACAACGATTGTACCTGTGGCGTGTTTGCTGGCGGCTATTTCCGTGATTTCCGAAATGGTGACTAACGGAGAGTGGACCGCGTGTGTGGCGGGTGGATTTGCTCCGCGGCAGCTTTTTAAGCCCATTGTACTGTGCATTATTTTAGTAGCCGTGATAAGTTTAGCGGTGCAAGAATTTATTGTCCCCCCCTTAAACCGTAAAGCCACGCTGCTGTATTACACCAAAATTAAACCGGATAAAAATTTTAATTTAAACGCCGAATCGGACGTCGCCATTAAACTATCCGGCAATGAAATGCTGTATGCCAAATGGGTAGATTTGGGAAAAGGGGTGATGCGGGACGTGTCTATTGATACCTATAATGATGTGTGGGATATCGCCTCGCAAATTGTAGCCCAGCGCATGGTGTGGGATGAGAAACAAAACGCCTGGATATTTAAAACAGGTATGCGCCGTACCTTTCCCAATGAAAATGAAGTGCTAGATGAAAAATTTGATAGTGCAGTTGCTCCGGTAAATTTAAGCCCCGATCAAATGTCTGTCAGCCGCACGGAAGGCAAACTATTAAGCGTTCGCGAGCTGGGCAAACGGATTAAATTTTTTAAACAGACCGGGCTGGCCTCTTACGTCGCAGAAACACAACGTCAAGCCAAACTATCCACGCCGTTTGTCACGCTGATTATGTGCTTACTAGGGATGCCGTTTGCAATTAGCGTGCGCCGTAAAAGCAAGATATTAAATATCCTGGCATCTATGGTAATTGCGTTTACGTTTTGGTGGCTGATCAGCATGATTACATCCATGGGTGAAAACGGCTACATCAACCCCTTCCTGGCTGGTTGGGGCCCGGTATTAATTTTTGGCGCAGTCGTATTTTTTGAATTTAAGTGGCTGAAATTATAAGTTAAGCGTCCACGTATTATCAGTTTCCTTTGTGGAAGTATCCGCCCCCAACATTTTACACCAAGCTTTCGCTTTTTCCTCTGCTCCTTCTTGCCCTTGATTAAAGGCGCACACCACCTCTGCGTGAAACTCCCCGAGCTTCCGCTCGGGGCTTCTTTCTATTCGAACAATTTCATTGTTCGGCCTATATCTTCTTTTCCTTGCATCTCGATGTATCGTCT
>CAJOLM010000108.1 GCA_905235355.1 uncultured Elusimicrobiales bacterium | reverse complement strand
GAACTGTTGCTAACGGATATTTCTCCGTTAGGGGGCATCATTCCGCCTAGCGGGGTTATAGCAGTGGCAATCCCAATGATTTTGCATTTCTTAGGAATAGAATTATATTTCGGATTTTTCTTTGGCATGATTGCCTCTGTTTTATATGCCTTACTTGAAACATTCATGCGCAAAACACGTTTTAAGTGGCTCGTTTTTGTAGAAGAAAAAATTGTACACCGTCCTACCGACATTAAACGCATTATTGCCGCAGCGCTGCTGCTGTCTTTTTCCATGACGTTTATTTTTGTATCCCTAATGTCATGGATTGCCGCTAATTTTATGTTTGCGGCGTTTTCTTTTATAACGCCTAAAATTCATTTTGCATTTCGGTTAGCTTATAGCGCGGTACCGTGGATTGGTCTGACGGCTTTAATCCCCGTATTTCGGATGAAGGCGAGGTAATTATGAACTTTTGGATAAGACTGAATATGTTTTTACGCTCCTTCTTCCTGCAGGCCGGGTGGAACTTTGTTAAATACCAAAACCTGGGTTTTACCTTTGTGATGATTCCTTTTTTGCGCCACTTGTATAAAGAGGACCGCGAAGTGCTGCCCACCGTCTTGCAACGCTATTTAAGTGTGTTTAACACCAATCCGATTATGGCGTCTTTTTGTTTTGGAGCCATGGCCAAGCAAGAAGAAGTAATCAAAAACGCCCCGACTCTTACCACCTATAAAGAACAAGTTGCCCAATGGACCGGTATGCGCCGCGGACTTTCCATTACCGCTGCGTCTATCGGAGACCGCTTGTTTTGGGGCACGCTTAAGCCGCTTACGTTGCTGTTGTCCCTTTTTATTTGGATGATACTGGGGCTGCCGTTTTATGCCACTTATTTTTCTGACAGCACCCCGCGGGCATACGTTTTTGCCGGTGGACTGGCGGGCCTGGTAGTGTATAACAGCATTGCCTGGTTTGTGCGCTGGCAAGGTATTAAAATGGGCTATAACGCCGACGAAAGCGCCTGCTGCGGGCTGACCTCTTTTGACTGGAACTGCACCATTTATTACGCCAAACGCTTGGGGCTTATCTGTGTTTGCGTGCTGATTTTATTTGGCGTTTATCATTGTTTTTCTGGCATACAGGGATTAGATGTATCCTTTATGGCACGCGCGGCACTAGTGGTATGCTGCGTGATTGCCGCGTTTATCACGCGCCGCTTGCGCATCCCGAACGTGTATTTATACTTAGCGGCTGCTGTGACGTTTAGCATAGTTTGTTTATTTTAAGGGGACTAGAAGTGATTACAAAAGAATTCAAAATTACCAATCGTTTAGGGCTGCACGCCCGCCCGGCTGCCAAGTTGGTGCAAGCCGCCGGAGAATTTGACTGCGAAGTCAAAATCATCAAAGACGGCGTGGAAGTAGATGCCAAAAGCATTATGGGCGTGATGATGCTAGCAGCCGAGTGTGGCGCCACCCTGCAAATGCAATTTGACGGTGCAGATGAAGAAAAAGCCGCCGAGGCTATTTCCACCTTATTTGCAAATAAATTTAATGAAGATTTCTAATACGTTCCATGAAGATTCGCAATTTTTCTATCGTCGCTCACATTGATCATGGCAAGACTACCTTGTCTGACCGTATTCTAGAAGATACCGGCACCGTGCCCAAACGCAAAATGCAGGCACAGCTTTTAGACGGTATGGACTTAGAGCGCGAGCGCGGCATTACCATCAAAGCCAAAGCCGTGCGCATCCAGTACAAAGACTACATTTTAAATTTAATTGACACACCGGGACATGTGGATTTTTCCTATGAGGTGGCGCGCTCACTGCGGGCGTGCGAAGGCGTGCTGCTGTTAGTAGATGCGTCGCAAGGGGTAGAAGCGCAGACGGTGGCGCATGCGCATTTGGCGCAAAGCCTAGGGCTTAAAATTATCCCGGTGATGAACAAAGTAGATTTATCCCAATCTGATGCGGATGCCTCCGAGGAGCAGCTATGGGATATTTTGCGCGAGCCCATTGAAGCCGAACGCGTCAGCGCCAAAACCGGCATGGGCATTGAACATTTATTAGACCGCATTATCCAAGACGTACCCGCCCCGCAAGGCGACCCGAAAGCCCCGCTGCGCGCGCTGATTTTTGACTCTTTTTATGACCCGTTCCGCGGCGTCATTATGTATGTGCGCATTGTGGACGGTACTGTCAAAGCCGGGCAAAACATACGCTTTATGGCCACCGGAGCCAGTTATAAGGCCGAAGAAGTGGGCTTTATGACGCCTAAGCAGCTGCACAAGGCCGCGCAATTAAGCGTGGGCGAAGTGGGCTATTTAGTCGCCGGAATTAAGGATATTCATCAGGTGCGCGTGGGCGACACGATCACACTTTCAGACAACCCCGCCACCGAACCGCTGCCCGGTTATGCAGATGCTAAGCCCGTGGTATTTGCCAGTATTTTCCCGGTGGAAACAACCGATTTCCCGCTTTTGCGCACGGCACTTGAAAAATTAAATTTATCCGATTCTTCTTTCCATTACCAGAGCGAAACGTCCAAGGCGCTGGGCTTTGGGTTCCGTCTGGGATTTATGGGCATTTTGCATATTGAAATCGTCAAAGAACGCTTGGAACGCGAATTTAATTTGTCCCTAATTGCCACCGCGCCCAACGTGGTCTATCACGTCAAATTTACGCCGCGCAAAAATCATCCGCAGGAGCTGGCCGCTTTGCCGGACGCGCCGGACGACCCGGGCTATAAAATTATTGATAACCCGGCTAATTTCCCGCCGCATGGCGACATTATTGACATTAAAGAGCCGGTCATCCACATCACGATTGTTACGCCTGTGGAATTTATGGATGGCGTGATGACGCTGCTCAAAGAAAAGCGCGGCACGTTTATGAATATGGACCATTTATCCAATCAACGCGTGATTATTAAGTACGAAATGCCTATGGGCGAAATGGTCATTGATTTTTACAATAAGCTTAAATCCGTATCCAAAGGCTATGCATCCTTTGATTATGAGGTGGCCGGTTTCCGCAGTGCCGACGTGGTACTCATGGAAATTTTGCTGCACGGCACGCCGGTAGATGCGTTGTCTGTGGTGGTGCATAAAGACAAAGCGCAAACCCAGGGCCGCGCGCTGTGCGCCAAACTCAAAGAGCTAATTGGGCGGCAACAATTTGAAGTAGCGGTACAAGCCGCGATCAATGGAAAGGTAATTGCCCGCGAAACTATCCCCGCCTATCGCAAGGATGTAATCGCCAAATGTTACGGCGGCGATATCACGCGCAAACGCAAATTGCTTGAAAAACAGAAGGAAGGCAAAAAGCGCATGAAATCTATCGGCAGTTTAAACATCCCGCAGGAAGCCTTTGTGGCCATGCTTAAAATTGACGAAGATTAATCATCCTCCTCTGACATTATAAAATATTCTGCAAACGTAAATGCTGACTCTGCCAAATTACATTTATATATATTAGCACTATTTCCGTAAATGCAATGCATAGTCCAATCGGAAGTAGGTGTACGCTTTATAAAAATAAGAAACCAACTAGGATTTGTCAAGTCCGTAACCCAAATTCTCGTCATTCCAGCTCCTGAATCTGCCGAATAAGAAAAATACTTACCCGAACAACCAGATGACGTACAATTTAAACCTATATCGAAAACGTAACGTCCCAAAAGCTCCTCATATCTTCCCTCTGGGCCATTAACCAAAACATCTAATTCAATTGCCTTTTTTATAGCAGACACATTGACCACAGCTTCCGTCAAACGAGCTTTCCAAACAGCCTTTCGGTATTGCGGCAGTGCAATAGCAGCAAGTATGCC
>CAJOLM010000107.1 GCA_905235355.1 uncultured Elusimicrobiales bacterium | reverse complement strand
GGACCCAAAGCGGACAGACGGCGTTTGTGCGTCAGTTCGCCCAAGGGGTTAATTTGGTCCATGAATTGGGACAATTGGGAAGTACCGAAGAACTTGCGAACAATTGCCTGCACCGGCTGGGCATTTACTAAGGCACGCGGGGTGAAGGAAGTCAGTTCGCGGTTCATGCGGTCGCGGGCGGTCTTGGCCATTTGGGACAAGCCGATACGGATTTGGTTTTCCAACAACTCGCCAATTCCGCGCACACGGCGGTTACCCAAGTGGTCAATGTCGTCCACTTTAAAGTTAAAATCATCGCCATACATTTTTTGTGCGTCTTCGCCGGCGTTTAACGCAAGCAGGTACTTGACGGTCACAATCACATCTTCCGGCGCTAACGTGCGGCGGCGGTCAGACGGCGTGGCGAATTTTTTGAATTTGAGATTGCTAATCAAATCAAACATGGGCGCAAATTTCTTATTGATTTTGTAGCGGCCCACAAAGCTCAAATCATAGCGGCGGATATTGTTAAACACCAAGTTATCCAAATAGTGTTCCGCTTGGTCTTTAACGACGAAATCCTGGCCGCGCATACGTTTATAGATTTCCGCCTGGGCTTCTGCCGCGGTGCGGATAGAATCTTTGCGGTGTTCCAATGTGGCTAAAATACCCGGGTCATCTTGGCGGGGTTTGCCGGAGATAACTTTAATGGATTTTACTTTCTTTTCCACTAAGGTTTGGAACAATTTATCATCCACCGGAATAGTGGCTTTGTCGTCCAGGTTCCACAACACTTCGCCCGTAGCCGGATCATAAATGTCATCAGCGGCATAGCGGCCGATAACATTATCAATCGCACTAGGTTTAATAGCTACATCTTCACATTTATAGAAGGTTTGGATAATTTGTGCATTGGTTTCCAAGCCGCAAGCGCGCAGGAACGTGGAAGCCAATACTTTTTTCTTGCGGTCAATGCGGACCCACAAGGCGTTCATGAGGTCAAAGGAAAATTCTACCCAAGCACCGCGGTACGGTATGATGCGTGCTACATACAATTTTTTACCGAGGGTAGATTGTTTTTTCTCTTCGTCTTCTTCAAAGATAATGCCCGGGGAGCGGTGCATCTGGCTGACGATTACACGTTCTGCACCGTTGAAAACAAAGCAGCCCGCGTCGGTCATCAAAGGCAAATCGCACAACGTGACGTCTTGGTCAGACGCTTCTTTCATTTTGCCGTTTTTGCCCTTTACATACAAACGCAAGAACGCTTTGAGCGGAGCAGAGTATGTGCTGTCACGCATGGTAGCTTCAGCCGGGGTGGCATAGCGCGGAGCGCCGAGTTCATACTTCAAAAATTCCAGACGCATGCTGCCGTCGGGCGCTTCTACCGGGAACACGTCTTCAAACGCGGCTTGCAAGCCTTTGAGTTCCCGTTTGGAAGGAGCGACGTCTAATTGCAAAAAATCCACAAAGGATTGTTTTTGCATATCCAGCAAGTCGGGAAGCGGTAGTTTGGAAGAAATCTTGCCAAAATTTTTCTGTGGTATCATTCTTTTATCCTTATGTATAGCCGAATAAATTTACTTTTGTGCACGCATAGTACAAAAATAAATTCACCGGCTTGGCTTCGTTGGAAGCGAAAAAGAACAAATCCCCGGCTCCTGTAGTAGGAGCCAGGGAAATAGATTGCTGACTATTTGAGTTCGACGGTGCCGCCGGCTTCGGTGAGTTTCTTTTTCAGTTCTTCAGCTTCAGCTTTGGCAACATTTTCTTTCACAGCTTTCGGGGCGCCTTCCACGAGGTCTTTGGCTTCTTTCAAGCCCAAGCCGGTGATTTCGCGCACGACTTTGATGACGCCGATTTTCTTGGCAGCATCAACAGCGGTCAGCATAACATTGAATTCATCTTTTTCTTCGGCAGCAGCGGCACCGGCAGCAGCAGGAGCAGCAGCAACGGCTACAGCAGGAGCAGCAGCCTTTACGCCGAATTTTTCTTCAATCGCTTTCACGAGTTCGGAGAGTTCCAAAACAGTCAGTTCAGCGATAGCATTTACTAATTCATCTTTGGTCATTTTAGCCATTTTATTTTTTCCTTTATTCTAGAGTAGCGGCCTTCTATGTGAGCCGGGCCCACATCCGTACCTTTATCCTTTCGGGCTACTACCGCTCTTTGGCGGGTTTGATTTTACCGGGTATCAGTTGGCCTGGGCCAACTGATATCCTGACGCGTTATTTTTGCTTATTTTCCAAAGCAGCAATAACGTAGGCAAAATCTCTGATCGGAGCTTGGAGCACTTGCGCAGATTGCGCAACCGCATTGTACAACGCACCGGCCAACTTGGACAAGTTCTCTTCTTTGGTACCGATGGTAGCCAATTGTTTCACTTGTTTGTCGTCGTACCAGGTGCCGTCGCTATAGCACGCTCTAAGCTTCAAAGCCTCTTGGCCTTTCTGGAAATCAACCAGCACTTTAGCCACAGCAGCTACATCGCCGCCGATAGCTACAGCCGTCGGCCCTTGAAAGAGCTTTTCGTCGGCTCCTTCAATTTTGGCCTGGCGCATAGCGTGATTTAAGATAGTGTTGCGCTCCACGCGGAATTTAGCTCCGGTCGGGGCGAGTTTGACTCTTAAATCGGCCATATCCACAAACTTCAAGCCTTGATAGGCCGTGAAGAATATGGTGCCGCCATTTGTGATTTCAGCAGATAAGTCCTGAGACTTTTGCTTTTTTTGTTCTTTCGTCAGGTTCATTTTATTGCCTGTTTTTTAAGCGCCTTTTTCCGTCTGATTTCCCGTCTGAAAATTATTTTTTAGGCGAGAAAACGACAGCCATAGATACCCCTCTCGCCGTTCTCCGACGAAGGTATCATGGTTGGCGTTCAAAATCTTTTCTACTGCTATTGATATTTTATCAATAAAAGCTGCCAACTTGCAACCTATTTTGCAATGTCTTATCCGCAGCTTCTGTTTATATTATAACAAAAAAAGCCAAACGTGACAAGGGAATATTTTGCCCTTTTTGCTTGTCCAATACCCAACTCTGGCAAGGTTTGCACTGCAAATTTATCAAATTACCCCTTGTTAATAGCAAAAATCTCAGTTATAATATATAGTAGAGAAGGTGGAATTTATGAAACGGATATACGTCTTACTTGCGGCGTTACTCTTATTGTACCCTTATGGCTTAAGCGTACAGGCTCAATCCATGTACTCTTATGGCCCCCGGTGCAGGGACAACTGCCGTCAAAATGAGCAGTCCCTTCAAGAAGCCATACAGCGGCAACTGCAAGGCCAACAAAGGCAATCCGCCCATAGAATAACAGCACCAGGTTTAGAAAACGCCTACCGGGTTTCTCCTTTATTATACCGCGGCGCGCAACCCACCGAGGAAGGATACCGCAGTTTAAAAGCTATGGGAGTGAAAGCGGTAGTGAATTTACGCGTTTCGCCACCCAACAAACAATTTATAGAGTCGTTGGGCATCCGCTCGTATCATATTCCGATTAATCCGCTGCTGTTTAGGACCCAGCATGCCAAACAATTTTTGCAAATTATACAGGATACCTCTGACGGCCCGGTGTTTGTCCATTGTAAATATGGTTCTGACCGGACTGGCACCATGGTGGCACTCTATCGCATGGTCTTTGAACATTGGACCCGGGAAGCTGCTTTGCGTGAAATGCAAAACGAGCGATTTGGCTTTCATCCTGTCTTTGCCAACCTGGTGGAGTTTGTGAAAACAGCCCCGTTATACGACATCACGCCCCAAGAAATACTTGGTAATACGGTCCTAGAAATGATTTAACATTATTTTTGGAGACAGGTATGATAAAAAAGTATGTCGTAAATGTGGTAGTTTAGAAGTTATTAAATGG
>CAJOLM010000106.1 GCA_905235355.1 uncultured Elusimicrobiales bacterium | reverse complement strand
AGAAGCTTAATTGACAAGCACGGATTGCCTATATCCCCTTGCCAATTTTTACACCAATCCAGTCTCATATGTATTGAACCCTAACAGCCCTATTTTGGCAACAGCAAACACCATCAAAAAGAATAGAAAAAAGAAGAAATTACAGCAGTTTACCAAAGCACAACGCGCCTTGCGCGCGCGTAATTTTTACGCGCACCAGCCCGTGAGCGTCCGCCGGAGCATCTTCTAACATAACCTGCTGGAAATTGCCCGTCACCCCATGCACACCCTGTGCGCCGCGCTCCTCTATAAATACTTCCTGTTCGCTGCCCACCAAAGACGCAGCAAAATCACTGCGCAGCTGTTTATCCAGCGCGCGCAATTTTTCAGCCCGCGCTTTAATGATATCCGGCGCAAGCTGCGGCCAGCCGGCAGCCTTTGTGCCCGGGCGCGGTGAGTAGCTAAACACGTGCAGCCCGCACAATTTTAGTCCGGCAATAAAATTATGCGTCGTTTGAAAATACTCCTCTGTTTCCGTCGGAAAACCTGCAATCACGTCTGCAAAAACAGCCGCCCCCGGCACTTGCGCACGCAGCGCGTCCACCTTGGCTGCATACGCAGCCGTATCATAATGGCGGTTCATGGCTTTAAGCACTTCATCACAACCGCTTTGTAAAGGCAGGTGCAAATAATTGCAAAACCGCTGCGGATAGTTTGCCATGGCAGCCAGCACGCCGTCCGTAACTGTTTGCAACTCAATAGAAGAAAATCGCACGCGAAAGTGCCCCGGCAGCGCGGCAATATCGTTGCACAAGGCAGCCAAATCTTTTCCGCTTTGCGGGCAGCGGAAATTGCCAATATTAATCCCGGTCAGCACAATTTCGCCAAAGCCTTTTTGCACTAACGCGGTGATTTCTGCCAACACATCCGGCGCGGGTTTAGAACGTTTGACATTTCGCGCAAACGGCACAATGCAGTAGGAGCAAAAACAGTCGCACCCGTCTTGAATTTTGATAAAAGCGCGGCTGTGACCCTCGTGGCCGGACACGGTCCAACACACGTCGTCCGTGTTAAAAAGTTTTTTGCCCAGCTCATATTTGCCGATAATTTCTGCCGACGGGAAAAGCGTGCGGATATGCTCCGCGTGGGCGGCAGCATAGCATCCGGTTAATACCAGGCGCGCGGCGGGATTGCGGCGCAAAATTTGGCGGATTAATTTTTCCACATCTTTGTCGGCCTGGTGCGTAACGGTGCAAGTGTTTAGCAGGCACAAATCTGCCTTTTCCATCTCCGCCGCCGTCCAGCCGCGGGTGGAAAATTCTTCTAAAATAGCCTGGCTTTCCACTTGATTGACGCGGCAGCCAAATGTTTTAAGAAAAAATTTCATAACAGTTTTGCGCACGCGCTAATGCACGCCGTTTCGGCACGCAGAATATGCGGCCCCAAAGTAACAGGCAGCACGCCGTATTGCGCAGCGATAGTCACTTCCTCGTCAGTCCAACCACCCGCCGGACCGATATAAATGCGCAGTTGTGTCGGATTATTCAGTTGCGCTAGCCCCCAGCCAAATGTGTGCGTTTCTTCAGCCTCATAGGCTAGCAAAGACGGGCAGTCCGGCTGCGCCACACATTTTTCAAAAGCCAGCGGTGCGTGCAGTACAGGCACTTCCCCGCGGGAGCATTGTTTGCAAGCAGACAAAATAATTTGGTTCCAGCGTTCGGCTTTGCCGTCCCATTTTTTGCCCAGGTCATATTCGCTGCGCGCGGTGTAAATGGGTTGAAAAGCCGTCACACCCAGCTGCGTACATTTATCTAGCACGTCCTCTAACGTATTGCGTGAAGTGGGGGCAAAACACAGCTCCAACGAAATAGCAGATTTTTTGATAGCAATAGCTTGCAAGAGTTCGCCGCGTACAAAATTTTTCTGCACGCGCGTAATGCGGGCGGTGTATTGTTTGCCCTTGCCGTCAAAGACGGTGATTTCGTCCCCTTCGGCGTGGCGCGCCACATCAGCCAAATGATGCGCTTCGGCGCCTTCAATAAAAAATTCGGTTTCTTTAATATCTGCTAAATATTGCGGCATACAGATATTTTAGTAAATTTAACAAATAGACTAAAGTTTATTGCCAGTATAGTAAGGCACGATACAATCCACTTGCATATTATGATAAATGTTTCTACAATCTCTCCCGCAAAAAGATAAAATATAGTCATGTACTGGATTGATTCCCATGCCCACATCAATGACCCGGCCTTTGACGCAGACCGCGAACAAACAATTGCGCGCGTGTTTGCCGCCGGCGTGGATAAATTTATAGAAATTGGCTGCCAAATAAATGAGTGGGACGACGCGCTTTCGCTGTGCGGTAAATACCCGCAGCATATCGCGTGCGCGCTAGGCTTGCATCCGGAATTTGCGCATACTTGGACGGCGGCCGAACACGCGCGCTTGGCGCAGTTGCTTGAGAGTCCGCATGCCGTGGCGGTGGGTGAAATCGGTCTGGATTATTTTTATTTGGACGAGTGCCCGAAAGAAACGCAGCTGCACACGCTGCAGCAAATGCTCGCGCTGGCTACCGCGGTGCAAAAACCGATTGTGCTGCATGTGCGCCGCGCCGCAGAGGATTATGAGCCATACGAGCAAACCTTTGCCCTGATGAAGAAATACTGGCAGCCGGGCACGTCTTTATCCTATGCGGGCGTGCTGCATTGTTTTTCTGCCCGGTACGAGGAAGCCAAACAGGCTTTGGATAATGGTCTGCTGCTTGGCATTAACGGTTGTTTTACTTATAAGAAAAACGAATATATACGCGAAGCGGTCAAAAAAGTAGGCGCGGATAAATTAATTTTAGAAACTGATTGCCCCTACCTAGCTCCGCAAGGTAAACGCGGCACGCGTAATGACCCGTCCAATATCCCGCTTATTGGGCAGTGGGTGGCCGATTACCTCAATATGCCCGCGGAGCAGCTGGCAGAAATTACCACGCAAAACGCGCTGAAACTGTATGGACTACAGTAGTTTTTGACACGCTCTTTCAAACATCTTATAATGAAGAAAGGTTGTTAAATAGGGATTGCATTGTGCCGCGCTGCTTGCGGAAAAATAGGAGAGAATATGCAAAGAGGACTAATTGTTTCGTGCCAGGCATTACCCGAGGACCCGTTGTACAGCTCGTTTATTATGTCGCGCATGGCACTGGCGGCGCAACAGGCCGGCGCGGTAGGGATCCGCGCGCATGGGCTGGCAGATATCCGCGAAATCCAAAAAATAGTCCGCTTGCCTATTATTGGTGCACTAGACCAAACCTATTCGGACCGCGCAGCTTATATCACTCCTACGCGCAAAGAAGTAGAAGCGCTGCTGCCACTAAAAGTAGAGGTAATTGCGGTGGACGCTACTATTAACGCAGACGAAAATTTTTTAAGCCGCTTAAAAAAAGAATTTCCCAAGCAAAAGTTTATGGCCGATATTTCCACTGCCGTGGAAGCAATACGCGCTGCGGAAGACTTTGGTTTTGATTTTATAGGCACGCGCCTAACGGGCTACACGGAGCAATCCAAAGGGCTGATTAATTTTGACGTACTGGACGCCATTGTGGACCGCTTGCAAGTGCCCATTATTGCAGAAGGCAATTTTGACACACCGGACAAAGCGCGCCGCGCTTTGGAAACAGGTGCGTATGCGGTGGTGGTCGGCGGGGCAATTACGCGCCCGCAATTAATTGCCAAAAAATTTGTAGACGAAATAGGCAAGGCACACCTATCGTAAAACAGTGTATGTTTTTTGAACGGCCTGACAAAAAGCCAGGCCGTTTTTGAGTACCTTACAGGACACCCCAGGCGGGAGCCTGGGGATGAATGCAAAAGCCTATATCTTCTTTTCCTTGCATCGACGGTGGGAGTAAATGA
>CAJOLM010000105.1 GCA_905235355.1 uncultured Elusimicrobiales bacterium | reverse complement strand
AAAATCTTTGGAAAGCGGCGCAAGGTAAAATAGTTTCTATGACAGTTGCGCCCGAAGTCAAAAATTTAAACATTCTTATAAATTTTGCAAAAAAGCATAATATTTTACTTCAGGCCGGGCATACCGCCGCTACTTACGCGCAAATGCTAAAAGGTTATAAAGCGGGCATAAAACACGCCACGCATTTGTATAATGCCATGAGCGGATTTCATCACCGTGATTTGGGTGCAGCGGGGGCTGTGCTTTACTTAAAAGATTTTTCGGCTGAAATTATTGCCGACGGGGTGCATGTGCATCCGGCAGTTGTGAGTTTTTTGCGCCAAGTCAAACCGATAGAAAATATCGTACTTGTGACGGACGCCTTGCGTCCGACAGGTCAAACAGACGGGCCGTTTATCGCTAACGGCGAAGAAGTGATTTTTGATAAAGTATGGAAGCGCAAAAGCGACGGCGTAATTGCAGGATCAGCCCTAACCATGCTGCAAGGCATTAAAAATCTGATTGATTTTGGCTACACACTGCCCGAGGCCGTGCGCTGCGCCAGCACCAATCCGGCGCGGCTGTTAGGCCTGACGCATAAGGGTACGCTGGCTGCCGGCATGGACGCCGATATTGTCCTGTTTGACAAAGCATTTCATCCGCTGCGCACGTTGCTGTCCGCTAAATAATAGGGTACCCCCCTCGTAACATCACACGCTGCAATACAATTTAGTAAAATATACATAAGGCAATAACCGCCGCCGAACAGGGCGGTTTTTTACTGTTATGAGCAAGAAGAAAAACAAAAAAGCCGCACAAAAAAACCCGTTTAAATCCCGCAGTTTATCAGAGCTGCTGATCAAATTTTCCGCGCCTGCCGTGGCGGGGATGTTTGTCAGCGCACTGTTTAACATTATCACGCGCGTGTATATCGGGCACGAGTTCGGCTCCCCCGGCATAGCCAGTATTACGCTGCTGTTTCCCATGGGATTTTTCTTTATGGCGTTTTGTATCTTGATTGGTGTCGGTGCCAATTCCCTTTTCTCTATCCGCCTGGGCGAAAAGAAACACGAGGAAGCGCGCCAAATTATCGGAAACGCACTTGTCATGCTGACACTGATTAGCCTGGTGCTCATGACGGCCATGTATATTTTTATTGAGCCTATGCTGCGCTTTTTGGGTGCGGACGAAGTGACTATGCCCTATGTGCTGCCGTATTTAAAAGTGGTACTGCCCGGGTATGCGCTGTTTAATATCGGCGCGGGTATGAATAATTTTATCCGTTCCGCTGGCCACCCCAAAACAGCCATGGCTACGCAATTTATCGGTGCTTTTTTGAACCTGACTATCGCCCCGCTGACCATTTTTGTCCTGCATTGGGGTATGCCCGGCGCCGCCGTGGCAACCGTCTGTGGGCAGGTGGTTTCCTTTGCGTGGGTCATGCTGTTTTTCTGTCATCCGCGCAGCGCGTTTCAATTGCATTGGCAATATATGCGCCTTCGGTGGGATTTGATTTCAAGCAGCATGAAAATCGGTGCGTCCCAATCCGTATTTCAGCTAGCGTCCAGTGCCATGAATTATCTGTTAAATCATGCGCTGCTTAAATATGGCGGCAACATGGCAGTATCGGCTATGGGTATTGCCATTAGTGCTAACATGATTTTTATTATGCCGCAGCTGGGATTAAGCCAGGGGGCGCAGCCGCTGATTGGCTACAACTACGGCGCGCGCAAATTTTCCACCGCGTTTCACACGCTAAAAATGGCGCTGCGCTGGGGATTTATGTTTGGGCTCGTAGCCACGGCTATCACGTTTGGCTTTGCGCCGCATATCGCGCAGATTTTCAATTCTACCGACGAGCAATTAATTGCCATGGCGGCGCGCGCCATGCGCATTATGAATATACTCATGGCGTTTGACGCGCTGCAAATTTTGGGTACCAGTTTCTTCCAAGCTATCAATAAACCGGTACGCGCCGCGGTGCTGAGTTTATCGCGCCAGATTTTATTCTTAATTCCGTTGGTGCTGGTGCTGCCGCTGTTCTTTGGATTAAACGGTGTGTTCTTTGCGCCGGTGGTGGCAGATTTGCTGTCTTGTTTACTGACGTATTTTATGCTGCGCGGGTACTTTGCCAAATACAAGCAAAACTTTTTCCTCGGCAAAAAGTTCCGCTAAAAAATCCCGGGCGCATTGCCCGGGATTTTTCATTTTTCAAAGTGTTCTTTAAACCACTTCACAATCCAATCCGGTTTGTAATCAATGATTTTTTTATTGTGGCGGCTGTAGCTTTCCGCCGGAGCAAGAATTTGCTTTTCGCGCGGCAGGTGCGGATAAAGATAATCCGTTACCACCTCTATATTGGGATACCACAAATTGTGCACCTTCTTATCAATCCAATGCTGCAGCCCTAAATTAGGCAGCCCAAGACCTGCTGACGCCGCCCAAAAAACCGAATTAACCGCAATCACATGCAGCGCAAATTTCTCTTTTAGTAGCGACAGTAAATGCCACGTTTCATTAATCGCCAAGCGCTTAATATCAAGCTCCACATAAGCTGCATTGAGTAGCGGGCCGCCCTTGGTAACACTCAGTACAAAATATCCTTCGCCCGTCAGCATTTCCACCAGTTGCGTCATGTGCGGATAAACATAACTAGACCCGCGCGAATCCAGTTGCAAAAAGATAATTCCTTTTTTCCCCGCCGCCTTAACGCGGATGTCCGCCAGATATTCTTGCACTACGGCAGAGGGCTCTTTTGGAAAATACATCTTGGGCGCGGGAACTGTTTGCGGCACAGGCAGCGAAAAAGTTTCAAACAAACTTTTCACGCGGTGCGGTACGCGCACGCCGTAATCGTAATACACAGGAACGGCTAAAAATCCGTCGGGGATTTGGCGCAGCGCATCTTCATAATCATAATTTTTCCAAATCAGCGGGTGGCGCAGTCCGTTAAAATAAAATACTTTTTCAAAGGCGGGATTGGTCTGTAGCAGCTTGCCCACCAGCGGCGAATTGTTGCGGTCAAATTGCGCACCCACATAGGCGTAAAACGGCAGCTGCGGATATTTTTTCTTTAATTCTTCCAGCATGGGCGTGGTGTATAAATAATCCCCAATGCCCATAAAGAAAATCAGCGCAAGGCCCTTCACCTGCGGATTAACAGCCAGTGCTTTTTCAAAATCATAATACACATGTTCGTGACGGTACAGCGGACGTGAAATGCGGTACCACCCGGCATTAATGGGCAGCTTTTCTTGCGCGGTGCCCGGCACTTGCGGGCGGTCAAACTGATACCACACAGGCGTGCGACCTCTGCCAATTCCCAAATAGGTATGCCCCAACCAGCGCAGGGTTTCATAGGCCACACACAACGGACGGTGTGTGTACAAAAAATGTTTCATGCTCATATAATAAGTATAGCAAAAAACAGCTCCTTATTAAGAAGAGCACGAACGGCAGTTATTTGTTGGCAACTAATACAAACAAGTGGCTATTGTTTTTCCTGTTCCCCAATATACACAAGTAGTTTTCCCGGCATCTTGTTTGCAGACTTGCTCTGCGATTGTATCTTTGCTCGCTTGACAATATCTTTTCCCTGCAAAAGCAGGATCTATATTTTGATAATAGACCAAATAACTAACCCTACTCTTCTCTGACAGACATCTGGTATTTAAGGGATCTCTCAAACTGCAATATCCCCAATCATAATCCACCTGTGTATCATCTTCATTGACGCTGCCACCGCCCGGCACTTGCACATCTAAATTACTAAACTCAGTAGCATATTCCCCATTTGCTAAATAATACACTTCTTGGGCTTGGGCAAGTGCTTCAGTTAAACTTTTAATGGTAGCAAAATGCGTTTTCAAAACGGCTTTTTGATACTGCGGCAGTGCAATAGCAGCAAGTATGCCGATAATAAGGACCACGACCAGTAGTTCAATGAGTGTAAAGGCGTGATGCCACCCCCGAGGA
>CAJOLM010000104.1 GCA_905235355.1 uncultured Elusimicrobiales bacterium | reverse complement strand
CTTTCATTTACTCCCACCGTCGATGCAAGGAAAAGAAGATATAGGCTTTTGCATTCATCCCCAGGCTCCCGCCTGGGGTGTCCTGTAAGGTACTCAAAAGGTGCAAATCTAAAATTTGCCCCTTGCTGTCAAACAAAACAGATTACAAGACAAGTGTGTCTTCCATATCGGCACCCGTGGAAATCAGCGCGATTTTCGGATGCGGATAAACCTCATCAGACAGCTTTTGAAGGTCTGCTAAAAAGGCCTTGGCTTGCGGCGTAAAATCCTCGTACTTTGTCACGCGGTCGTTGCCCGGAAACATATCCATGTGCGTCAAGGCGATTTTGGTGCAGTTGTTAATCATAATGGCGCGCGAAGCAGAAAATTTTTCAAATTCACCCACGCGGCGCAAGCGTTTGCTCACAGAGCCGATTTCATGCCCCTTGGTATGATAAATTTCCAGCTCTTTTTCGTCGGTCATTTCTTTTTCAAGCGGTCCCGGCCCCACGCGCGTGATGTAAGGCTTAAACACTACATACACGTCGCGCACGCTCTTAGGCCCCAGCCCGGCCTCGCCCAAAAAAGTGCTGGCGGTCGTATCGCGCGAAGTCACAAACGGATATTCCCCGTGCAGCAAAGAGAGCTTAATGCCTTGCGTGCCTTCCAGCAAAATATGTTTGCCTTCGTCTAAAGCTTTGTTGAGCAGCTCCGGCACGTCTTGGATAAATTCTTTTAGTAACGGCTCGTCTTTGGCAAATTTTACGTCGCGCCGTTCAATGCGGTCTTTGACTGCCTGGCCTAACCCTGTACCCACGCTGCCGATATGTTTCATAAAATGCCCCGCGCCCTGTTCGGCGGCGGTTTCTTCGTCGGTAATCAGCACCGCGTGCGGATCAATAATCAAGCGGTCGCGCGTGCCGGTCAGTTCCACTTCTTTGAGCAGCCAATCGGTTTTGGTATAGGCCCCCGCGCCCAACACTAATTTTGTTTTCGGGTTTAAAAAACCGGACGGAATATTTTTAAGCGTGTACGATTTACCATCTAACACTACGGTGTGCCCGGCGTTGGGGCCGCCCACACGCACGCAATAAGCGTAGTCACCCTTGTAAGATAAATAAGCAGAAATTTTGCCTTTTCCTTCGTCTCCGGCTTGTCCGCCGCATACAATATCAATCATTTTTTCCCTCCGGCTTGCTGCGCCGCCAGCCCGACGTAATTTTCTGCCGTCAGCGCAAGTAGTTTTTGAGTTGTTGTTTTGTCTATATGCAAGGCTGCTGCAAATTGTTTCAGGTCTGCTTCCGTGACCCTCTGTCCGCGCGTAAGCGTTTTAATTTTTTCATACGCTTGCGGCACACCGGCAGCACGCAAAATGGTTTGATAGGCTTCTGCCAGCACTTCGGGATGGACGCGCAGTTCTTGTTTTGCCGCGCGCGCGTCAAAAGCGGTTTTGGCTAGTCCCTTCAGTAAACTCTTATACGCCAGCAAACAATGCCCCAGCGCCACCGCAATATTGCGTAGCACCGTAGAATCTGATAAATCCCGCTGCAAGCGCGACATAGGCAATTTTTCACTCATAAACGTCAACAGGGCATTTGCCAGCCCCAAATTTCCCTCGGCATTTTCAAAATCAATCGGGTTTACTTTTTGCGGCATGGTGGACGAGCCCACCTCTCCCGCCACGGCTTTTTGTGCTACCAGCCCGGCGGAAATATAGCGCCACATATCCTGGCTCAGTCCCAACAAAATCACGTTGATGCGGCGCAGCGTGTCAAACAGTTCGGCGTAACTATCCCGGTTATCCACCTGGGTAGAAAGCGGGCAGAGAAAAATTTTATTTTTGCGCCCTTTGTTTAACGCTGCCACCCATGCGCGCGCGGCACGCGGCCAATTCACCGACGAAAAAGCGGCGGTATGCGCGTTATACGCGCCAATCGCGCCACCTGCTTTGCAGGAAATTTCTTGTTTTTTTAGCTGCGTAATTTGCCGCGCCAGACGGGTT
This sequence comes from uncultured Elusimicrobiales bacterium, assembly GCA_905235355.1. GTDB lineage: Bacteria > Elusimicrobiota > Elusimicrobia > Elusimicrobiales > Elusimicrobiaceae > Avelusimicrobium. The sequence goes on along the minus strand of CAJOLM010000104.1, from coordinate 6,422 downwards.
TCAAACACTTTCATTTCGCGTCCGAACGTCGTCGGTACGGCGGGCTGTCCGTGCGTGCGCGAAAGCATTACGCCGCGGGCATATTTGCGCGCGCGCGCAGCTAATTCTTTACGCAAATTCTCCAGCGTTGGTAACAACGCTTGCGACAGTGCATCAGACAAAATTTGTGCATACGCGGCACTGTTAATATCTTCGCTGGTCAACGCAAAATGCACCCAATTGGCCCGCACCGCGCCCAGTTTATCCGCGACAAAATACTCCACGGCTTTTACGTCGTGATTAGTGGCAGGGCGGCCTTTATAACCTTTGGTTTCTATGTCAGATAAAATTTGCAAATCGGACTCGGACAACTCCGGCAAGCGCGTTAGCACCGCGCGTTCCTTGGCAGAAAACGGCTTACAACCCGGCAAGTGCAAGCTCTCCAGCACAAGCAGCCATGCCGCTTCCGCACGCACGCGCGCCGTGGCAAATGCCGACGGACCACAACTCTCAGCCAGCGCGGTTAATTGGGGGGCATAGCGCCCGTCTAATGGGCTTAAAATCTGCTCTTTCATACTCATATTCTACTAAATAAATACCCAAGCAAAACGTTCTCTTCAACAGTTACAAAAAACGCTTGACAAATCAAAAAAAACAAAATATAGTATACCTTAAAAAGGAGAATTGATGCAAACAGGAAAAAATACAAAGAAAAATATAAATAAGAACCATTCCCGAGTGTCTTTATCGGGAATCTTCAACGCATGTCGTGGCCGTATTGAAATACAACAACAAAGCGTGGCCGATTACAAATTTCGGGGATGGCTCCTTTATTTTATAACAGCGTGCGCGCGTTTACGCTTATTGAATTATTAGTAGTCGTACTCATTATCGGCATACTTGCCGCCGTGGCATTGCCGCAATATCAGAGAGCGGTGGAACGGGCGCGCGCAAGTGAAGCGTGGGCTAATTTGCGTGCTTTGGTAACCGCCGAAAAAGTGTATAAAATGGCTAACGGAACAGCCACGAGTGAACTTGATAAATTAGACATTGACTGGCGGGTACTTTAAGTGAAGATAAAAGCACCTATACGTTGCCATATTTTACTTATAGAGCAACAAGTAATGGCAGCGGTACGGAAGGATTTGAAGCGATTGCAACTAGAATAGATGGCGGAAATGATAATTTAAAATATTATATTTATTATTGGTACAATGGTAGCTATATTTGTGTGGCTATGGTAGAAGATGCCAGGTGGATTTGCCAAACCTTAAGCGGGAAATCGGTGACAAGTGATGTGCGTACAAATGGCTATGCCTATTATCCCTTATAAAAAACTAAACCCCGGACCGTGTAGCCCGGGGTTTTTGCAATTAAGTATTGCTTAAAACTTAATGCCCAGTTTGAGCATTTGCTTAAAACTTAATGCCCAGTTTGAGCATGACAGACCAATAATGGAAATCATCTTGGCCGAATTTATCCTTGATGTCGCTGCGCAGCGAAAGCCAATTGTAGCGGCCTTCTAACCCCAGCAGTACGGTTTCGTCTAAGTCAAACTCTAACCCGGCACCTAACATCCACGCCAAGTCTGTGCTGTCATAGGTTTTCTTGCTGTCGGCGGTGCTGTTTTTCTCTTTAGTAAACATATACGCAGCACCGATACCGGCCGTACCATACAAGCGCGTCATGGCTTTAGGGAACAAATAGGCGCGGCCTGTTACTAAACCCGTCGCCACGCCGGAGCGGTAGCTGACTTTGTCGCTGCCCAAGGTGACTTCGTCCCCTCTGGAAAATCCGGCATAATTGCCGTCTAAACCAAGGGTCAACCACGGCAAAATATTGCGCACAAAAGCTAATCCGGCGGTAAAGCCCGTGTCAGCCAGTTCTACGGTTTGGCCGTTTTCATCCCAATCTTTAGCACCAAAGGCCACCCCGCCAAACCATTCCACGCGGGATAAATTGGTGTAAAGCCCGTAGGTGGGGGATGGTTCCTCATCTATATAGGCATAGCGGGAAGTACCATAGCGGTTATCGTATTGGCGATAGGTGCTATAGTCGTTGTTGTGATGATTGGCTGCAAAGGCAGCGGTACTCATCAGGCCAAGCAATGCAAAAACAAGTATTTTTTTCATGTTCATCCTCTTTTTAAAATAAACTACTTTTCTATATTTTATTTTTTTACGCGCCAATTGACAACTGTCAAATCGGCTTTATGGTCCTCAAAGGTACCGTCCGTTACACGCTGGACGACGTCGTCCCATTGGCCGCGCGCTTTCAAAATTTGCTCGCAAATATCGCGCACCGCGCCATACCCGCCGCGTTTGGGCGAGGTATAATCAGCGAGCACTTTTACTTCGTCTACTGCATTAGTGACCGAAAGGCGGAAATTTACCGCGTGTAAAGCTCCCAGGTCAATAATATCGTCACCGATAAAGCCTGTTTCCTCCAGCGTTACGCCAAAGCGCTCACACGCATCACGCAAGGCGGCGGCTTTATCCATGGCGCTATAGTATAAAATATCCATGCCCAACAGCTTGGCCCAATGCTGCAAAACAGGCGCCGATCCGCGGGAAATAATCCCGGTGCGTACCCCGCACGCGCGCAGGAAAATCATACCCATGCCGTCCAATGACTCAAAGTTTTTTACTTCAATATGGCGGCCCTCTCCGTCGGTGTACCAGCAGAGTTTGCTGTCTGTCATCACGCCGTCAATATCGGTAAACAGGAGTTTCAATTTTTTGGCTTTTTGTATAAATTTTTCATCCATACTTAAATTATATCAATTCCGTTTTGGTGCGCGCAGCTTGCGGCAAGCTAAAAATTATATAATGAATATATGAAGAAATTTCTCTTTTCTTTGCTGGCTACGGTCGGACTGCTGGCGGGGTGCACGCCTAAAACAGTTATTAGCCAAAGCTATGACTTTAAACACATGCAGCGCATTGGCGTGATGGGGTTTGCTAGCCCGTATAGCGGCCTGTCCGGCGTGGAAAATTTATTTGCCAAGTATTTAATTGAAAACGGATTTAAAGTAGTAGAGCGCGCACAACTGGACGCTGTACTAGCAGAGCATAATATTTCCGTATCGGGTTATTTATCCCCGGCGACCACCAAAAAGATTGGAAAAATTTTGGGCGTAGATGTGCTGCTGGTTGGAGAAGTAACCTCTTACACACCCACGCGCAAAGAAATGGCGCTTGTGTCCACACAACGCACCGAAGCGCACCCGGTTTACGCACAAGCGGTGCGGCCCGGGCCTGACGGAAAACCCACTGCATACACGCAGCGGGTAGGAACCACCTACAGCCAAAGCACCGACGTGCGCCCCAGCGAATATACCATTGATGCGCAGGTGGGCGTTATTGCTAAACTGGTGGATGTGGAAACGGCGGAAATTGTGTGGATTGGCTCTTTATCACAGGAAAGCTCCAGCGCGTTGGATGCAGCTGATGATATTGCGCGACGTCTGGTAAAAAGTTTTACTAAAGAATTGGCCAAACGCGGGGGACGTTAATATGCAACCACTTGCGCGCCAACAAAAAATGCTTTCCGTTTGGTTATTTAACGGATTTGTTTTTGTAATTAAAACGTTCATCACTGCGCTAGGTATTTTGACCCTGGTGCTGGTGGTTAGCCAAAGCTCTGTAGCACCTATTAGCACGCGGTTGCTTAGCACGTATGCATTAGAGTATGCTACGCATACGATTAAACCGTATCGGCATTTTTTCCCCAAGCCGTATATGGTAAGTTCAGAAGACGAAGAAAACACGAGGTAATTTATGTTGGATATTAAACAAATTGTTGCTGCTCCCGAAGAAATTAAAAAACGCTTGTCTTTGCGTAAGCCGGAACTGGCTGTGCAAGTGGACGAAGTGTTATCCGTATATGAAAATTACAAAAAAGTGTTGGCTGCGGTAGAAGAAATGCGCGCCAAACGCAACAGTTTGTCCAAACAAATCGGCCAAATTAAAAAAGAACAAGGTGATGAGGCCGCCAAAGCAGCTATGGCAGAGGTGTGCGCGCTCAAAGACAATATGGCGCAAAAAGAAGCTGAGCTAGATCCGCTAAAAAATAAAATTGATGAGCTGCTGCTAAGCATCCCGAACTTACCACACGAGGGGATCCCGGTGGGCAAAAGTGATGCCGACAACCCGGAAGTAAAAGCGTGCGATATTCCGCTTCCCACATTTGATTTTACCCCGCTAGATCACCAGGCCGTCGGCGAGAAACTGGGCATTTTGGATTTTGCCGCCGCTGCCACGCTGTCCGGCAGCCGCTTTGCTTTGTATAAAGGCGACGGCGCCCGCTTGGAGCGCGCGATTATTTCCTTCTTTTTAGATACGCACGCCAAAAAAGGCTATACCGAAATTTTACCCCCGGTTATTGTCAATGAAGAAATTATGTATGGCACGGGCCAGCTGCCCAAATTCCGCGAGGATATGTATGAACTGATGGGCAAGCCGAAACAATTTTTAATTTCTACCGCCGAAATCCCGCTGACCAATTTAAACCGCAGTCGCCAAATTGCAGAGGCAGAGCTGCCCATTAAACTGACCGCGTGGACGCCTTGCTTTCGCAAAGAATCCGGCACGTATGGCAAAGACACCCGCGGCTTAATCCGCAATCACCAGTTTAACAAAGTAGAATTGGTTATGCTGTCTAAACCGGAAGAATCTTACAAAATGCTAGAAATTATGGTAGAAGACGCGCAAGACGTGCTGCGCCAGCTGGGGCTGCCGTATCACGTGGTGGAGTTGTGCTCGGGTGATATTGGTTTCTCTTCTGCCAAGACCTATGACATTGAAGTATGGATGCCCAGCGAAAACCGCTTCCGCGAGATTTCCTCTTGCTCTAACTGCTTGGACTTCCAGGCGCGCCGCATAGGTATGCGCTACAAAAACGCTACTGGCAAATTGGAATTTGTACACACCTTAAACGGTAGCGGCGTGGCTGTGGGCCGCACCTTTGCCGCTATCTTGGAAAATTTCCAACAGAAAGACGGCTCTGTCCTCATCCCCGAAGTGTTGCGCCCGTACTTTGGCAAAGATAAAATTGAGGCCAAATAATGCGTAAACTTTGTTTATTAATTGCCGCCATATTTTTAGTAACGGCCTTGCACGTGCCCGCGCAAGCGGAAATCCAGCTGCCGCCGGATGTAATGGAATATGCCACTGTGGGTATTAACGGCGTGTACAGCCTGGATTTTGACGTTGCACAAGAGAACATACAAAAAGTCTTTGAGTTGTACCCCGACCATCCGTTTGCACATTTTGATGGTCGCGCTATGAATATGAGTATGAACTCAGTGACGACAAACAGCGCAAGGTTTTTGAAAAAATCCTGGACAATTCTATTGCGGGCATCAAACGCTGGATTAAGCAACATCCCGACGACCCGAACGGCTATATGGGCATTGGGGCTTTGTACGGGTTGCGTGCCATGTTTGCCATGCGCAACCGCAGCTGGTTTACGGCGTATTTTTCCGGGCGCAAAGCCATTAATAATTTAGAAAAATCCATGAAGCTGGACCCCACTTATTACGACGCATATTTTGGGCTGGGGATTTATAATTATTTTGCCGGTACGCTACCTAGCGTGGTAAAAATATTAGCCACTATTGTAGCTATCAAAGGAAATGTGGACAAAGGCATAGAGGAGCTAAATATCGCGCGCGAAAAAGCCATGTTTACCTCTGACAGTGCCAAGCTGCTGCTTATTGAAGTGCAAAACACGCGCGGCAATAAATACTACGCGCCGGAGAAATCTTTGCAATATATTCAAGAGCTGTATGCCAAATTTCCGTCCAACCCCTTAATGCATTACGTGGTGCTGATTTGCCAATTTGAAGTGGGCAATTACGACGCGGTGCTTACAGGCGGGCAGGAATTTTTGGACCTCATTGGCAAGGATCCGTTTTACAAAGACATTTATATTTCGCGCGCCTATACCGCGCTTGGCACGTCGTACATGGCTAAAGGCGAGTGGGAAAAAGCACGCGATACATTTGAGCAGGGACAGCACGCACTGGCAGATCAAGAGCCCAGCCGCTGGGGCGTGTGGAACGAGTACCGCTTGGGGCAAGTCTATGACGCATTGGGCGAGCGCGAAAAAGCCGTGGCGCAGTATAAAAAAGTGCTTTCCTTTAAAGATAAATGGGGCTTTGATGAGGTAGCCAAAGCAGGTGTAAAAAAGCCGTGGCAAGTTGCCACCGGAGTAGATGTCGGTCCGCTGCCGCCGCTATGAGCGTGTCCTGTAAGGTACTCAGGAGAAAAAGATGAAAAAACTGATTATTGGGTCTAATAGAACTTTGTGTTGGTAACAGTGTCTAATTTAGGGATTCAGACAGTAGTTTTTTTATCAGTTTAATCCGTCTTTCTCTGATTAACCCCGAATGTACCCTTACTTTGCTCTTTAACTGGCTAAAATAACCCTCACACGTATTA
>CAJOLM010000103.1 GCA_905235355.1 uncultured Elusimicrobiales bacterium | reverse complement strand
GATAAAATAAAAGAGTATAGATTATAAAACAGACCGTTATGGGAAGAAAATATGCTCAAAAAATTATTGGTCAGATTACTGCGGCGGAAATCCGCAGATGTGGGGATTTGCCAGCGCGCACGTTCTGTACTGATTCGGCCAGCTGGTTCTGCACTTGGTGATGCGGTGGTGCTAACTGCTTCGTTAGCTCAATTGAAAGAAGTCCTGCCTGATGTTAAAATCGGTATTTTAGTAAATGACCGGAATCGTGAAATTTTTTCTTTTTGTCCTTTAGTAGATGCATTGATAAACGACCGTTTCTCAGAAGTATGGCGTCAACGCAATAAATGGGACGTATTTATTGAATATACTCCTGTTTTCCGTTCCAGGTGGATTTGGTATTGCTATTTGTTACATTCCCATTTTTCTATTGCTTTTGCAAAGAAACCTAAATCCAACTATACCATGGATAATGTGCATGTATATGACTGTTATTGCCCACAAGCGGTAGACTATCATATTAACCAGTGGCTCACGCTGACTCCTTTTGGGGTAGATAACACGGCGCGTTATGTATTGGATAAACCGAAGTGTACCAATCCATATCCGGACGATAAAAAATTACATATTCTGCTCACTCCTTATGGCACGTCGCGTAAATTAGACCCGCATATTTTTGCACAAGCGATAGCAGCCAACAACAGCCCTTCAGTCAGTTTTTATTTATTAAACCAGCCACAAGCAGTCGAATATATGCACGCGTGCAAACAATATGCTCCTCAGGCAGATGTAAGGTGGGGGGATAGTCCAACGCTGCAAGATTTCCTGGCATATGTATATTATGCTGATGCGGTTGTGTCTATTGATAGTGTAGCCGTTCATTTGTGCGGAGCTTATGAACGCCCCCTGTTGGCTTTATATGCCAATTTTATGCAAAATGTACGCTATATTGGCCCATTGGCACAGCCCCAAACCGAGCTTTTGTTGTCTGACAAGGTGGCTACAAACAATGATGACTTTTCTTCTTTTTCTGCAGATACCATCGCGGCTGGCATAAGGCGGTTAATTGCGCGCGTGTCTGTCAAATAACCACTATGTTAAATGATTTACCGCTGATAAAATCCCCGCTGGAAAACTAGTCGAGGATTTTATCAAAGTAAAAATCTGTTTGAATTTCTCGTCGTAAAAAAGGCCTTGACTTGTTTTTTTTTTTTGATACAATACGGGAGTACGGGCGAAATAAAAATGTCATCCTGAGGAGTTTTTGCTCAGGATCTCTACCGTAAAAAAAGCGGTTGAGGTGCTGAGCAGAAACCTCTCAGCACGACACATTAACTAACAGGAGAAAATATGGAACAACAAAATAATATGAAACAACAAAATGAAAGTAAAAATAAGAACCATTCCCGAGTGTCTTTATCGGGAATCTTCAACGCATGTCGTGGTCGTTTCGTACAAAGACAACAAAGTGTGGAAGATCCCCGATTCCAAATTTCGGGGATGGCTCCTTTGTTTGATAACAGCAAGAGGGCGTTTACGCTAATAGGGTTGTTAGTTGTTGTCCTTATTATCGGCATACTGGCTGCTATTGCGCTGCCGCAGTATCAGAGGGCGGTGGAAAAGGCGCGCTTTGCGGAGGTGGGAGTTAATATAAACACAATGAGCCGTGCCTTAAATGAGTATCTTTTAGCCAATGGAAATGGAACAATGCCTGTAGAAGATCTGACGGCGGATCTTTCGGGAGGAACTTTAGGGGATTGTCCAACAGGCTTTAGTGGAACATGTTATGTTACCAAGTATTTTACATATCAGGTTTATACTTGGTCAGGTGCCGGACAGGCTTTTGTTTATAGAATGGAAAACTCAACACAGCTGTATGCTGTGTATTTTGTATATAACCCTGCGAAGGGAAAAATGTGTGCGGGAGCATATAGTGGGAAGGATGCTTCTTGGATGAAGTTTGCTCAACCTTTACAAAACCTATACAGCTGTTAGTCAAACCAAAATAAAAAACCCCGGGCCGAAACCCGGGGCTTTTTATTTAGTTGTTACATCGTGATGCGGCGGGTGACGTTTTCGTGCTTAATACACTCAATGGTGTCGCCCTCTTGGACGGCCTTGTAGCCTTCTACCAAGATGCCGCACTCAAAGCCTTTTTCCACTTCTTTCACGTCGTCTTTGAAGCGTTTTAGGCCGCCGATTTTGCCATGGCCGACTTCTTCTCCATTGCGCAGTACTTTCACTTCCGCGCCGCGTACCATTTTTCCTTCTTCTACTAAAGAGCCGGAAATAATGCCGGAGCTTAAGCGCATGACTTTTTTAATCGTGGCTTTGCCGAGTGATACTTCCACCACGTCTGGCTCCAACAAGCCTTCCATAGCGGCTTTGATATCTTCTAAGAGTTCAAAGATAATCGTGTACTTGCGGATTTCAATGCCTTCGCGTTCGGCTTCTTCTTCTGCCTTGTGTTCCACATCCACGTGGAAACAAATCACAATCGCGTTGCTGGCCTTGGCAAGCAAAATGTCGGACTCATTGACATTGCCCGCGGCAGATAAAATGATGTCCAGCTCCACTTCATCTGACGGGATACGCAAGAGCGCGTCTTTGATAGCTTCAATAGAGCCTTGCACATCTGCCTTGAGTACGATCGGCAAGCGCTTGACGGTGCTTTTGCCGTTTTCGTCTTTTTTCAAGTTCATCAAAGACACTTGCTTGGTGCGGCGGGCATTGACATCTTCCTTCTGCGCTAGCTTGCGCTTTTCGGCGGCAAAGCGAGCTTCTTTTTCGCTTTCCATAATGTAGAGCGTGTCACCCACTTGCGGCGGCTCACCGTTAATACCTAAAATTTCCGCCGGCACACTAGGGCCGATTTTTTGGTAACGTCCGCCGTTTTCGTCAATCAGCGCGCGGATGCGGCCATAGCTGCTGCCCACGATAAACGGCTCGCCCACTTTCATGGTGCCTTTTTGCACCAGCACAGTAGCGACGACGCCGCGCTTATTATCGCGTTTGGCTTCCAAAATAACGCCGACGCCCAAGCGGTCCGGGTTGGCCTTTAGTTCCATCATTTCCGCTTGCAGCGAAATCATTTCCAGTAGTTTATCAATGTTGATTTTTTTCTTAGCGGAAATTTCCACGAAAATGGTGTTACCTTGCCACTCCTCCGGCACGAGCCCGCGGGAAGATAAATCTTGCTTGACGCGGTCCACGTTAGCACCCGGCAAGTCAATTTTGTTGACAGCCACAATGATGGGTGCTCCGGCGGCTTTGGCATGTTCCATAGCTTCAATGGTCTGCGGCATAATACCGTCGGTGGCAGAAACGACTAACACCACAATATCCGTAGCTTGTGCCCCGCGAGCACGCATAGCCGTAAACGCCTCGTGGCCTGGGGTATCTAAGAAAGTCAGCTCCCCGTGCGGCGTGCGGACGCGGTACGCACCGATATGCTGCGTGATAGCGCCTGCCTCTCCGGCGACGACGTTGGAACTGCGGATAGCGTCTAACAAAGAGGTCTTGCCGTGGTCCACGTGACCCATAATGGTAATAACCGGGCTACGCGGTTTTAAACTGGCGGGATCATCTTGGGCTTGCATGATGCTGATGGTTTCTTCATCCAGTTCGGCGGCGGCTTCTTCAATTTCAAAACCACACTCCGAGCAAATCAGCTCTACCATGTCTTTTTCCAAGTGTTGGTTGATAGTGGCAAAGACGCCCATCATCATGAGTTTCTTGATGAAGTCATTGATTTTAAAATTCATCTTTTCTGCTAAATCTTTCACGGTTTCCGTGCCTATTAAACGCACGACTTTCGCTTGAGGTTTAGCAGGTTCGGCTGCTTTTTCCGGCGCTTTGGGCGCTGGTTTTGGCTGCGGCTTGGGCTGCGGTTTCGGCGCGGGCTGCACAGGGGCCGGAGCCGGTTTCGGGGCCGGCTGAGAAGGCACTTGCGGTTTAGGCGCGGGCGCAGCTTGCGGTTTTTGCACCGGAGCGGCATGCACAGGCGCGGGAGCCGGTTGCGGCTTGTGCGCGGGAGCGGCCTGTTGCACGTGCAGCTTGGGAGCCGGTTTGT
>CAJOLM010000102.1 GCA_905235355.1 uncultured Elusimicrobiales bacterium | reverse complement strand
CTACCACATTTACGACATACTTTTTTATCATACCTGTCTCCAAAAATAATATTAAATCATTTCTAGGACCGTATTACCAACAAAAAGTTCTATTAGGCCTAGAAGTGCGGGTGTGATAATAAAGGGACGCAAACGCGCAGCTGTAATGCTAAACGGAAGCTGGGGCAGCCAGAGTAGTTGTTCTGTGGGAGCTTGTACCTATAAATGGAGCGGCGGGCAATATGGAGGTTGGACTCAAGGAAATCAGTGTTTTCAATATGAGCAATCATGTGACTATGGTTTACCTTGTAATACGCCTGGTGCAACATGTACACACTGTGAGTTTGATAACGCTGGTTTTGAAGATTGGTACGAAGGATCCGGCGCTTCATACTTCTATAATCATACATGTACAAAAGTCAAATAATGTAGTATCCCAATAAACAGCCCCGGCTATATGCCGGGGCTGTTTTGTTGTGCTTGAAAACCCCGCGCTGGGCGTGGGGTTCGATAGAGCTTAGAGCGATGAGGAGGGCAGTTAGAGTTGTTTTAGTATATAAAAATAAGTGTCATTCTCAAGGTTGTAGTTGAGAATCTTCCGCTGATTGTGGTGTATTAAATAGTGGAAAACCTTATTTATAAACAGCCAAGTAAGCGGGAGATCCCCGACAGAGACACGCGGGGATGACATATATTTTATAACGGCGGGTAGTCGCGCCGTGGCTTTCCCTTGCCATGTGAGGAGTGGTTATATATAAGTGTCATTCCAGAAATTTGTAATCGGGAATCTCAGCCTTAAAAAAGCGGATGAGGTCCCCGAGCCTTGCAGGCCGCAACTTCGGGGACGACAGGTATTCTATAACGGCGGGATTTTTTTAACTAATTTGTTCCAGTTTGCTAAATAAGTCTTTTTGCTCTTTCGTTAGCGTGCGCGGCACATCTATTGTCAGCGTCACATACAAATCGCCTTTTGTGCTGAGCCCTTTGCCGCTGAGTTTTAATTTCTTGCCATTGTGTGTGCCGGCGGGCACTTTTACTTTGACGGGGCCGTCCAAAGTCGGTACAAAAATAGTGCCGCCCAAGGCCGCCGTCCACGGCATGAGCGTGGCTTGCGTGTGCAAATCGTCGCCTTCTAAACGGTAGGTTAAATGCGGGCGGATTTTGATAATCAAATACAAATCGCCCGTACCGCGTGAGGTGCGGTTGCCATATCCTTTAAGCTTAATGCGTTTGCCTTCGCCGACGCCCGCGGGCAATTTTACGGTCACATTTCTCCCGTTGGGTAGCGTCAGCTGCATTTGACCGCCGCGGTGGGCATCTTCTAAATTAAGGGTCAGCTCTGCTTCGGCATCACCGCTGCGCTGGCTGCTGCCCGTGCTGCGTCCGCCGCCAAAACCGCTCATCCCGCCAAAGCCACCCATGCCTCCCATACCGCCAAAAATGCTTTGGAAGAAATCGCTAAAATCCGCGCCGCCAAAATCGCCGCCGCCGTTGGAGCTGAAATTGTAATAGGTATTTCCGTTGCCGCCGCTGTATTGCTGATAAGCGCCGCCAAACGGATTGGCTCCGCCATACGAACGCTCCTGTGCACCGGCTCCGCCGCCGCGCGCGTAATTTTGATATCCTTCTTGCCCTACTTGGTCATAAATGGTGCGTTTTTGTTTGTCGGATAAGACGGCATAGGCTTCATTGACGTCTTTAAATTTTTCCGTCATTTCAGCTTTTTTGGATTCCGGGTGCAAATCCGGATGATATTTGCGCGCTGCCGTCTTAAATGCTTTTTTGATTTCGGCATCCGTTGCGTTTTTGCTGACGCCTAAAATTTTGTAGTAATCTTTATATTCAGCCATAAAATACCCCCAGTTACTCCACATATTATATAATTTAAGCAGAAAAAGGAGACAGCAGAAATAACTAGTAAACAAAAAAAGTTTACAAACGCGGCTGGTTTTAAGTATAATAATTAGGTAGCGAACAGATTTATTCGCCCTTAGCTCAATGGTGGAGCGACCGGCTGTTAACCGGTAGGTTGAAGGTTCGAGTCCTTCAGGGCGAGCCATTTTAGAGGCGCCTTTTGGCGCCTTTTTTAATGCCTTGCTGCCGAAATAATCATAAAATCTGCCCAAGCTGCCGCAGGTATTTTACTATAATAAAAATATGGTAATACTAAATAGACCGCATATCGGTATTTTTGGACGGATGAACGTGGGCAAAAGCTCGCTGATTAATGCCATCAGCGGGCAGGAGAGCGCGCTCGTTTCACACGTGGCGGGCACGACGACAGATCCGGTCAAAAAAAATATAGAAATTTTGGGTATCGGCCCTGTCACGCTGGTGGATACGGCGGGGTGGAACGATACGTCCGCGCTGGGCGCGCAGCGCGTGGCTAAAACGCGTGAGGTGCTGGAGCAAATCAATTTGGCTGTTTTAGTTTACGCCGGAGAATTTGGCAAAACAGAAAAAGAGCTGGCTGCTCTGCTTCGTGCGCACAAGACGCCCTTCTTTATCGTGCATAACAAACTGGATTTATTTCCGCAGGCGCCCGCCGAACTGGAAGGGGTCGAGGTACTGCCCTATTCCAACACTTCTCAAGACAATGCCATTTTAATAGAAGCTATTATTCGGCACATGCCCGCCAGCGCGTACGCACAGGAAGATATTTTTGGCGGATTTGTGACAGCTGGAGATGAGGTGGTGCTCGTAATGCCGATAGACGGCTCTGCTCCGCAAGGGCGGCTGATTTTACCGCAGGTACAAACGTTGCGCGGGCTGCTTGACTTGCATGCCAAAGCAATTTGTCTGCAACTGGCGGAGCTGGCAGGCTGGCTGCGCGTACATACACCTAAACTGGTGGTGACGGATTCGCAAGCGTTCAAAGAAGTGAGCAGCGTGGTGCCTGCGTCCGTTCCGCTGACCAGTTTTAGCATTTTATTTTCGCGCTTGAAAGGGGATTTTGATTTATTTCTGCAAAGCACGCCGTGCATTGAAAAGTTGCAAGAGGGGGACCGGGTGCTGATTTTGGAATCTTGCTCCCATAGTGTCAATAAATGTGACGATATCGGGCGTGTGAAAATCCCGGCGTGGCTGCAACAAAAAACAGGTAAAAAATTGCAATTTACGGTGCTGTCTAATTTAGATCCGCTGCCGCAAAATTTGGCTGCGTATAAACTGGCAGTACAATGCGGCGGCTGCATGGTTACGCGCGCGCAAATTTTAAGCCGCCTGGCGCGGTTGCAACAGGCGGGCGTCCCCGTGAGCAACTACGGCATGACGATTGCCTGGTGCAACGGTATTTTTAAACGGGTAACCGAAATTTTTAATAAGTAAACGCTTGAAAAAAACGGATACGTCCGTTATACTATATAGAGGGAAAATTTATGAAAAAATTAGAATTTGGTATTTTACTGCTGCTTATCAGCGCGCCGTTATTGGCTGCGCCGACGACAAGTGTGTCTGTTTCGCACCCTACAACTACCACGTCAGTGCAACCAAGTCCGCGGACCAATCAGATTGTTTCTCGTCCTACCACAACGGGCGTGATAAGCCACCCTACGACCAGTGTAACAGTTACGCATCCGCAAACTGTGGCTACTCCCTCAAAGACCAGTAATACTACCAAAGGCTCCTTTAGTGCTATTGGCAGCAAATCGGCCGGAGGGAGCTATACTCCGTCGTACAAAAATGCTAAAACGCTAACCGGCCCTCAAACAAATACCCCCAAAGCGTCTAATTTGGGCGGTGGGTCTAACAGTTTAGGACTCGGGGCAGACCCAAATGCTGCTGCCAAAGATGCCGCGGCGTCGGCGGAAAAACCGAAAGCGGAAAGCAGCCAAATTTCCATAGATGACGTGCTGAAGAAAACACAAATCCCCGGTGATTTAGGCTCTAAAATCAAGCAGGCCGATTTTGCAGCAGGAAAAGCAAATTCTGTCGGCAAACGTTAATAATTATTTTGTAGCTTGTATATTCCCTGCGCGTATGTGCGCAGGGAGTTTTTTGTCTTTTTTCGTCGAGCAAAATAGGGCTGTTAGGGTTCAATACATATGAGACTATTCCGACGACGTTTTCCGAAACAATTTAAGACAATCTCTTTTTATCCTCTTAAAATAAGT
>CAJOLM010000101.1 GCA_905235355.1 uncultured Elusimicrobiales bacterium | reverse complement strand
ACCCAAATTTGTGGTCAACAAAACTGCCACAAGCAAAACGAGTAAAACTATCTTTATAGTTTTCAACTTCACGCAAAAAAATCGCATACAAAATCTCGTCAATTTCCGCCGCTTCCACCACTTCTTTTTCCAACAGCCGCGCCACCAGTGCGTCAAATTGCACGCGGTGCGACGTGATAATTTCTTTCGCGCGGGCATAAGCCGTGCGCAAGGTATCGGAAATTTCATCATCAATGCGCTGCGCCAACTCTTCGGAGTATTGGCGGTGGCGGGATAAATCGCGTCCCAAAAATACTTCGCCGTCTTCACTATCCGGCAAAGCAATCGGCCCGATTTTTTCGCTCATGCCTAGCTCCATAATCATCTTACGCGCATAGGCGGTGGCTTTGTTTAAATCGTCGCTAGCGCCGGAAGTAATTTCCCCAAACACCAGTTCTTCAGACGCACGGCCCGCCAACAAAATGCAAATCTTATCTAAAATTTCAGATTTGCTCGTTAAAAATTTATCCTCTAGCGGCAGCTGCAGCGTATAACCCAGGGCCTGTCCGCGCGGAACAATGGTTACTTTGTGCACCGGGTCCGAGTGATGCGTCAGACGCGCTACCACCGTGTGACCCACTTCGTGCGCGGCAATGATTTTCTTTTCCTTTTCAGAAATAATGCGGCTCTTTTTCTGCGGCCCGGCTAACACACGCTCCACCGCTTCGTCAAAGTCATTATTATCCACGGCGTCTTTATCGGCGCGCGCAGCCAAAATAGCCGCCTCATTGACCACATTGGCTAGGTCCGCCCCCACAAAACCCGGGGTCCCTTTGGCAATGGTTTTCAAATCTACTTCCGGTGCAAGTTTGACTTTTTTTGCATGCACTTGCAAAATAGCCTCGCGCCCTTTTAAATCCGGCGCAGGCACCGATACATGGCGGTCAAAACGGCCCGGGCGTACTAGCGCAGGGTCTAATACATCCGGACGGTTGGTAGAGGCCATTAAGATAATGCCTTGTTTGCTTTCAAAGCCGTCCAGTTCAATGAGCAACTGATTCAAGGTTTGTTCACGCTCGTCGTGTCCGCCGCCAATTCCGGCAAAACGCCGGCGGCCCACCGCATCTAATTCATCAATGAAAATAATGGCAGGTGCGTTCTTTTTAGCTTGTTCAAATAAATCCCGCACACGGGCCGCACCCACACCGACAAACATTTCCACAAATTCAGAGGCGGACGCACTGAAAAACGCCACCCCGGCTTCTCCGGCTACGGCTTTAGCCAGCAAGGTTTTGCCTGTACCCGGCGCGCCATACAAAAGCACCCCTTTGGGCAATTTACCGCCGAGCTTTTGAAATTTTTTCGGATTTTTCAAAAATTTAATAACGTCCTGCAGTTCCTCTTTGGCTTCTTCCACGCCCGCCACATCTTTAAATGTAATTGTTTGCTTGGAAGGGTCCTGCATTTTGGCCTTGCTGCGTGCAAAGCTCATGGCACTTTTTCCGTCGTTTCTTTGCGGGCGGATAAACACAAACCACCATAGCCCAATCAGCAGCACAATCCACATCAAATTCATCAAAATATTGCCCACCCAGCTATTATCGGCCTCTGCTTTATAGGCGATATTTTTGGCAGACAAGTCGCGCACTAAATCCGGGTCTTCCATGCGCACGGTTTTAAAGGCAGTTTCTTTGCCGTCTGCATCTTTTACCGTCCCGCTGATGACCCCCGGTGCGACGGTTAAATTGGACACTTCTCCCGCCGTCACTTTATGCTTAAAATCCGAATAGTCCAGTTCGCGCGTTTGCGTACCCGGACGATTAAACAGAAATACCGCGACGGCGAAAATAGCCACCCACAGCAGAATTTGATTGACGGAAATAATCCGCCGGCGATTGTTATTGCGTTTGTTGTTCATTATTTTTTAAATACCCCGATGTACGGCAAATTCCGGTACAGCTCATCATAATCCAGGCCGTACCCGATGACAAATTCGTTTTCAATTTGGAACCCTACATATTTAGGATGGATTTCTATTTTGCGGTTAGCAGGTTTGTCTAACAGACAGCAAAATTCTATGCTGGCTGCCCCGCGGTGTTGTAAATTTTTGGTCAGATAATCCAGCGTTAGCCCGGTATCTACAATGTCTTCCACGATAACCACGTGGCGGCCTTTGATGCTTTCGCGCAAATCCAGCATAGTGCGTACTTCACCCGTGGAGCTGGTGCCGCTGTACGAGGACAAACACATAAAGTCCATATTGCAATCAATGCTTATTTCGCGCAGCAAATCAGCATAAAACATAATGCTGCCGCGCAAAATACCTACAAATAGCGGCTGTTTGCCTTTATAATCGGTGGAAATTTGACGGCCCAGCTCGGCAATACGGGTCTTGAGCTGCTCTTGCGAAAATAAAATATGGTCCAACACGGGCATATCGGGCATAGTGTCCTCCAATAAGATATATACATATAGGATAGCTTATTTAGAGGAAACTGGAAAGAGGAAAATACAAGAAAAATGCACTATACCACAGGCCGTTTAAAACGGATATATCTTCATAAATACGGTTTTATGGCGTGCTCTACTTTTTCCGCCACGATTTTATATCCCGCTGCATTGGGGTGCACTTGATCAGACATCATGTTACGCTTGCCGAAAATTCCGTCCAAAATCCCCGGGACAAAGCCCGCCTGTTTTTCGCGCGCTATTTTTTTATATGCCTTGGTATATTTGCCCATTAAAGACGAGCCGCCCGTATCCACAATCACTGCCACCGCACCGGCGGCTTGTACGGCGTCCACCATATTTTCCATAGCAGCTATACTTTGCTCAAAGGGAAGGCTTTGCATAAAATCGTTGGCACCAAATTCTATCAGCACCATATACGGCTCATACGCAAGTGCCTCTTCCACGCGCGTGGCAGCGTGAATAGCCGTTTCGCCATTGCGCCCCAAATTAATAACCGGGCGGCCCAAGGCTTGCTCCAGTAGCGTTGGGAAATCTTGCCCGCGCCCCGCGCCATAGCCATAGGTTAAACTATCGCCAAACGCTACAATATTGCGCCGCGCATTACCCATATTTTTTACTGCTGTTCTGCCCGACGGCCACATATACCAAATCACTCCTATAATAAGTACACATAAAATAATCTTTTTCATAATTTTATTCTAGCAAATTCACGTTCGTACCACCTAAAAAGTGTTTGCTTTTTTTGACTATTCTGCTACAATGAAAGTATGAACAAAAAAATTTCTACTACTATCATTGAGCAGCTTGCACAAGCGGCGGTAAGTATCAAAAAAAATTCTTACTCGCCTTATTCCCGTTTTAAAGTGGGGGCGGCTGTGCTGGCTCAAGACGGCCAAATTTATACGGGGACAAATATAGAAAATGCGTCTTTCGGGCTGACGGTATGCGCGGAACGAAATGCCATTTTTGCCGCGGTATGTGCGGGGAACAAAAAAATCCTGGCTATTGCTTTGTGCACCGACCCGATTAAAGGTCAAAAATTCGGCACGCCGTGTGGTGCTTGCCGCCAGGTGATGCTGGAATTTATGGCGAAAGATGCCCCGGTGGTGCTGGTAGCGGAAGACAAAAAAGGTCTTTCTTTGCAGAAAAAGCAGCTGAAAGATTTTGTGCCGTATAGTTTTACGAAGTTTTAAAAACCTGACCAAACCCTCGGCCTGCCGGGGGTTTATTACAAGGGCATTCTGCCGTCCTCGTTAACTTTAGTCCCCGTAATTGCTTGGCACCATTGTACCCAATCGGCGTTGAGATCTCCATCTCCTCTGCAAAATATATTTCCATCTAACTTCGCGCCGAAGTAATATAAATTTCCTTTGCGGCGGCACAAAGCAATATAACTTGTAGCGCTTCCCGTAGAGGCAGCCGAACAGTCAAAATACCGGGCACTCTGTACCGACAGAGCCTGTCCTGTTGCATCCGCTGCGCTGCCCGGGATTTGAATATCCAAATCATTTAAATCTTTTGTATAAGCACTATTTGCCAAATAGTAACGTTTTTGCGCATCAACAATGGCTCTGGTCAATATCACGCCTTCCATCGCACGGCTTTTTTCTACTGCCTTTTGGTATTGCGGAAGCGCGATAGCGGACAGTATGCCGATAATGAGTACGACTACTAA
>CAJOLM010000100.1 GCA_905235355.1 uncultured Elusimicrobiales bacterium | reverse complement strand
ACTTCTAAACTACCACATTTACGACATACTTTTTTATCATACCTGTCTCCAAAAATAATATTAAATCATTTCTAGGACCGTATTACCAACAAAAAGTTCCATTAGGCCCGGGAATGACATTTATTTTTATATATCAAAACAACTCTAACTGCACGCGCCATCGCTCTAATCTCTACAAAACCCCGCGCTAGGCGTGGGGTTTTCTTACACAAAACGCGCAAAACAATTTTGTTTTGCGCGTTTGCAAAAAATACAGATGCTTATTTTTCTTCTTCCAGCCGCGGAAACAGCGGGGCATATTTTTCAATCAGCCCGGCAGCTAAACGCCGCTGCATTTCCGCCGCTACCGTGGGCATAAAAGGCGCGAGCCATTGGCTGATATAGCGCAGCCCACACACAAGCTCCAGCAGCACAGCTACCGCCGCGTCCTTATCGGTTTTGGCCAACTCCCACGGCTTTTTGTCATTGACTAATTTATTTAAATCGCCCGCAAAGCCGTAAATGCTTTCCAGTACTTTATCAAAGGCCAGCTCACCGTAAAAGCCGTCAATCGCTTTGGCAATTTCCTGCGCCTGTTTGTCTATATCCGATCCGGCGGCGGCCACTTCCGGCAGCTGCCCGATATTTTTGGCTGCCATATTCAGCGTGCGCGAAAGCAAATTGCCGATATTGTTCGCCAGGTCAGAATTGTAGCGGTTTTTGAAACTGGTCATAGAGAAATCGCCGTCTTGGCCAAACGGCACTTCGCGGAATAAAAACGCGCGCACCGGATCTACACCGTATTTGTGCGCCAACTCCACCGGGTTCACGACATTGCCCAAAGACTTGGACATCTTTTCCCCTTCCACCGTCCACCAACCATGCGCAAATACTTTTTTCGGCAGCGGCAGCCCTAGCGCCATCAGCATAGCCGGCCAAATGACCGAGTGAAAGCGGAAAATTTCTTTGCCTACTAAATGCAAATCTGCCGGCCAAAAATCTTCAAAGCTTTTTGCTCCGATTTTCTTTAGATGTTCTTCATGTTCGGTTTTATCCGCGCACAAAATCGTTCCTGCGCCCGTGGCGGAAATATAATTAATCAGCGCGTCAAACCACACATAAATAGTGTGCGCCGGGTCAGACGGCACTTGCACGCCCCATTTGACCTTCGTACGGGATACGGACAAATCGCGCAGCCCGCCTTTGACAAAGCTCAAAATTTCATTGGCGCGGTACTTCGGGCTTAAAAAGTCCGGATGTTCGGCGTAAAACTTCAGCAGCGGCTGCTCATATTTAGAAAGTTTAAAGAAATAGGTTTCTTCGTGCACTTCGGTCAGCGGACGTTTGTGCACCGGGCACAGGCCGCCTTCCAGCATTTCACTTTCGTCGTAATATTGTTCGCACGACAAGCAGTATTTGCCTGAATAAGACCCTTTGTAAATGTCGCCTTGTTTGAGCAGTTTTTCAAAAACGGCTTGCACCACGTGTTCGTGTTTGCTGTCGGTGGTGCGGATAAAATCGTCATAAGAAATGTTTAGCTCTTTCCACATTTCGCGGTATTGGGCGGAAATTTGATCCGTCCACTCTTTAGGCGTGACGCCTTTAGCCGCGGCGGATTTTTCGATATTGGCACCGTGTTCGTCTGTACCCGTCAGAAAATGCACGTCTGCGCCCTGTTGACGTTTGTAGCGCGCCAAAATATCCAGCGCAATCGTCGTATAGGCATGGCCGATATGCGGCACCGAATTGACATAATAAATAGGGGTGGTAATAAAAAATTTCTTGCTCATATTTTCTCCGTTTTCTTGCAACTTAAAAAATCTGTATTGTATCGTCTAAACCCATTAGTGCTGTTTCTACCACGATAGCGGGCGAAACATTACGCTGCACGGCTATTTTATAATTTTCCAATTTTTCAAGCGTCTTTTGCAACCGCTTGCGCGAGGCCTCATCTGCCGCCTGCATCCACGCGTGATGCGTAGCTAATGTAACAATATCCAGCACGGCTTGCGCGCTGCGGCGGGAAGCAGCCATGGTGCGCGGCAAAGCAGCCGCCACCGCCGACGGCCACGCCGGGCCTTGCGGTGCTTCTTGCAAAATTTCCAGTGCCTCGGCGGCTAAACACGCACGCGCCACCGCGCCTTGCCCATACCGCGCCGCCAGCGGAGCGTTGTCCGTTTCCGGGCGGACCTGCAACAAAAGCTGCTCTACGGTTTGATTGGGCAGCGGCGCAAATTGTACCGCCTGACAACGCGATAAAATGGTTTTGAGCATAGCAGCTTTTTTATCGGTTAGCAAAATCCATACGGTTTTTTGCGGCGGCTCCTCAATAAATTTCAGTAGCGCATTGGCGGCTTCCGCCTGCATGGTCTGCGCTTCGTCTATAATAAAAATTTTCCACCCGCCGACGGCACTTTTTTGCTGGCTGCGCGCGGTTACCTCGCGCACGGTATCTACTTTAATACGCTGCTGCTTGGCCAGTTCTTTTTCCAGTTCTTCTTCATAGGATTTATCAGACGGCTCTTTTTTTAATTCCAGCCGCGCCTGATATAAAAAATCTACCACCGCCACATCCGGATAAGTGCCTTGTTCAATCGCGCGGCAATGGGCACACTGTCCGCACGCGTCCCCGGTTTGGCGGGCTTGTTCGTCCAAACAATTCAGCGCTTTTGCAAATTCCAACGCGGCCTTCTTTTTCCCCACGCCCGACGGCCCGCAAAAAAGCAGCCCCTGCGGCACACGGCCCAGGACGCTTTTTTGCAAATAACTCACCGCCGCCGGCTGGTTTAAGATTTCTGAGAAGGACATAAATCGGTAATATGATATTTTTTCAGCAGCTCGGTCACTTGTTCGTGGATAGCGTCCACGTCGTCGTCTGCATTAATTAAATGCGCATGGGGTGTTCTTTCCACCAGATTTTTATATCCCTGGCGCATATTTTGTCTAAATTCTTGGTCTTCCCGTTCCAGGCGGTCGGAGAATAAATATTCCCCGCGCGAGGAAAAATATTCATCTGACATCAAAAACACCAGCGTCAAATCCGGCTGCAGCCCGGTGGTGGCGATTTGATTGACTGTGTCAATTAATTTTAAATCAATGCCGCGCGCATAGCCCTGATAAGCCGACGTGGACATGGTGTAACGCTCACAAATGACAATCTTGCCCGCTTGCAGCGCCGGGATGATTTTTTCCTGTGTGTGTTGGGCGCGGCTGGCTTCGTAAAGCAGCAGCTCTGCCATGGGCCGCACGTCCAGCCCCGGCTCTAACACGATTTGGCGGATTTTTTCTGCCGTCGGCGTACCGCCCGGCTCACGCGTGAGCTCCACGTCAAATCCTTGGGCAATTAAATAATTGTAAAGCAGTTTAGCTTGGGTGGACTTGCCGCAGCGGTCCGGCCCCTCTAATACGATAAATTTTCCTTTCATATAGCTTTCCTTACGAAATTCCTTCTTGTGAGGTAATAATTTCCAGCTCTTTTTTCGGGGGTAAATGCCAGCCGTCGCGCACGCTACTTAAGAGTGCGGGCATTTTGCCTTGGGCTGTTAAAATCAAATCAACCGCTTCGCGGTAGGCGCCGTCTCCGCCGTGGCGCTCTGTCACATAATGCGCCGCTTCCCGCACCGCGGGCACCGCGTTGGGCACGGTAATAGCCAGGCCGACTTTTTCCAGCAGCGGCAAATCGGTCAAATCATCCCCGATAAAGGCCACCTCGTCGGCACTAATGTGCTCGCGTTTTAAAATATCTTCCAGAGCTTGTGTTTTGGTGAGAAAACCTTGGTAGAAAAAATCCATACCTAAATTGCGCGCGCGGGATACGGTCGTTTCGTGGCGGCGGCCTGTAATGATCCCGCTTTTAATCCCCGCCAGACGCAGCAGCATCACGGCAATACCATCCAGGGCATGAAAAGATTTAAATTCCTCTATTTTGCCGTCCGGCGTAACAAAGAAATTTAATTTACCGTCCGTCCAAATGCCGTCCACATCATTTAAAATGACTTTGATTTTTTTAGCGCGTTCTAAGATTTCTTCATTCATACTTGTATTATAGCAAATATGAATAAAAAACCCTGCAATTGGCATACGCTTTGTGCTGTATTTTTATGGCATATTGTAAAGACGCCAGGTAGTCGGTGTGCTACTGTAGGTGGCGTTTTCTATTTTGGTACAAAAATCTCCGGCCGCAAAAGTGGCGTTCCAACGCTCTGTACAGAGAA